>JAYEMC010000312.1:0-11832 GCA_034717935.1 Pseudomonadota bacterium
ATTCAACCAGTTTTTCCAACGATACGACACTATTTTCCAAAACTCTTTTTTCGCCGGCAAATTCAGCCATCATCAATGATTTCTCGGAATCAAACCTTTCCTGCAGGCGTTCAGAAACTTCTTTAACTGCCAGGCTAATGGCTTTCTCCTTTTCAGCGGAAAAACCGGCAACCCTGGCATTCAATTCGTCCATAGCCAGTTCCCGTTCACTGACGATTTTATCCCGTTGTTCAAGCTCATTGAGACGTTGACTGGTCTCTATTGCAAATGTTTCTTGTTTATCTGAAATCTCACGTTCAATTTTTTGCAAATCATCACTTAATTGATTCTGTTTGAGTTCATGTTCACGTTTGAGCTTGTATTGGTATTCCTCCTCATCCCGTTTTCTTCTTTTGGTGAGCTCATCCTGCTCCTCCTTTAATCTGGATTCAAAAGCAAGCTTCTCTTTTTTCCATTGTTCCCGTTTTTCGTTGATCTCGGAGTCGAAGGCTGCTTTGCTCTCTTTTATGTTTTTACCAAGTTCCTCTTCTGAATCTTTCATCTTGTTGTCAAATTGCAGTTTACGTTCCTGTTGTGCTTCAATCAAAATCGCAAGATCTGAAGCTGCAGCCTCAATTTCATACAGTGTTTTTAACTCAACCTGTTTCTCTTCGAGCGCTATTGTCACTTTGTTGAAAGTTTCCATTTCGCTTTCAAAACGTTCTGCAAGCCCGGCTAATTCCTTTCCCAAAGAAGTACGTAAATCGTGAATACGCTGAATCGGATCATTTTGGGCCTCTTTTTGAGCGGTTGCCAAAGCCGCCTTTTTTTCCGCCTTTTCTCTCGCTTTTTGGGCATTCAAGATCTCCCGTTCCCGGTTTTTAAGGATTTCCTTCATTCCCATGTAGGCATCCAGTAACTCTTTTTTAGTGTTACTGCTGGTAACGTTAGGTATATCATTTTTGTTTTCCATCTCTCTCTTCTCCATGTTTAGTACCTTACAGGTTATTTACCGCACAAAAAAACAAGATTTAATAATCAGAAAATGTTCTGATAAGAGTACTTATTTGCGCCCGAAGGAAGTGCCCTGGGGTGCGGGCCATGAAGGCCCATTTGGGTTGCGGGATTGTTCCCGCATTAGATTAGTGTTTTGATAAATATTTGGTATTATTTTCAAATCATCTCAAACTATCTCGATGTGGGGACAGAATTTAATCCTGTCCCCGTGCGAAGCAGGGCGAAGCAACGTTCGACTCCTTTTGTTTTAGCTTTAAGGTGGCCAGCTGAATATTTACGTGTCTTGTAAAAACCGACTGCACTTCCCAAAACTTGTTACAAGTACCCCCTTCTTGGCTCTGGTCGCCGCCACATAGAGCAGAGCCCTTTCATGGGTTTCAGTTTCTTTCCGGATTACTTGGTCGGTTGATTGGGTCCAGCTGGTTTCCAAAGGAACTACGCCATCATTAACTCCGGCGATAATTACCCGATCGAACTCTAAACCTTTAACCCTGTGCATGGTGGCAAGGCGCACACCTTTTTTCCTATGATCCTCGGCCTCACTCCTGCGAATGAAGCAGGTCTCTTTTCCTTTGGCTTTGAGCGCTCCTTCATATTGTTTTAACAGGTTGTTTGTTCTGGAAACCAAGCATACACCGTTAATATCCCCATCACTGTGTTCGATTTGATCCAAATAATCAATAATAACATCAAGCTCCTGCTGAAATGAGGAACAAACTTTTACTATTGGTGCCACTCCATGGAGAAGAGATTTGTATCCTTTTTGGTCATCAAGCTCACCATCAAGGTCATCAAAATTAACCCCTTCAAGTAAATTTACGGCCCAGCGCCGGTTTTCTTCTGTTGTTCGATAGTTAATTTTAAGTTTTTTGCCGCGCCCTCTGATATTGATTCCGCACTGACCCAAAACAACCTTATGGTGATATATCCGTTGATGAGCATCACCAACGATAAAAATATCGTTCTTTTGTTCTCCCCCGGAAACGATCTGCCTGATCAGCCTGAATGCCTGGGAGCCCATATCCTGGGCTTCATCGACAATTACGGCACGATAAGGCAAGACATCGCCTTTCTTTTCCATCAGCACCCGGGCATCCCGCATGGCATCATCAGGTTCCCGAAGATGATTTTCGTTTAACAAAACTCGATACTCTTCAAAGACCGGCCAGACGGCCTTTCTTTTCTTACGACTCAATTGCACTCCCCGGCCGACTCTGGATATCTTGGCATACTCAGAGAAGGAGGTGATCCCATTAGGTTGAATAACCCGTTTCCATTCTTCGCGAAAGAAAGTGTCAGCCAATCCTAAATCACCATCAGCCAACGACAAGGCCCTATCCCAAAGAGGAGTGGTTTTGGAACCATAGTCAATATTATAGTTGTAGTCATTTTTTTTAAGGAAAGACAGTACCCAACGATCAAGATTTATCACCTCAATCCGACGCATAATATTGTCAGGGCAGATCTTTTTAAGATTTTCCAAGATATCAGCAGCCAGGTTTCTGGTAAAGGTGGTAAACAGAATCCTGTCCTGATCTTTGGTAAAAATATTTTTCGCCAGATATTTTGCCCGATGCATGGCCACCACAGTCTTCCCGGTTCCAGCTCCACCGAGCACTCGGACAGGGCCATTCCATTCCCTTTCGACTAGATTGCGCTGAGATGGGTGTAGAAAAACGCGCCACTTATCTAAGGGTGCCTTTAGCATCTCCTGCAGGATCAGATCATCTTCAACAACAAAGAAATGGCGTTTGCTGTCGGGGTTTTCCAGGGCCTTCTCAAAGTCATCAGTATTAATTTTAAGCCCATCCTCAGACTTACCCATCTCCCTGAAAACTTCTTCGAGGGAATATCCTTCACCGAGAAAGAAAAGTGCTTCATAGGCCTCAACTGGCAGCATCTCTGCAACATTATCGAGTTGCTCCATCGATTCAAAACTGCGCACAAGAGAGAGATGATTTACGGGGACACCAAGCCTCAGTAAATGGCGATCCCGAATAGATGAAAATATTTTCTCACTCTTGCCTGCTTCCGAGTCTATTTTATCTATTTCTCCATGTCCAGCCGGGCCAACCGCTTGTTCATCAACCTCATAAATTTGCAAACAACCGGTCTCCGGGTTGATTTCACAGACCTTGTTTTCCGCCCACTTATAGGCCTTATCGTGATGGTCGACCCATAAAAGCATGAAGATGTTCCCGGAATCGGGTTTTTTAACTATCCCACGATAGGTTTTATCAATCCGGACAGAGCGCAGGGTTTGATCCTTGAATGTAGCAATTTTTTCATAATTAATCCCGGACGCCATCGGATTTGCCCGAAATTTCGTGATAAATTCAAGCACCTTATTTTGTTGCTTGCCCGGGATTTTTGCAAACGCATTTAAAAAATCTGACGCAATCGCTACCTTCGCTCCACTGTTCATTGCCACCATTACTTTTTATCCCTCCTGCTTTGAGTGCAAGGAAATATATTTTTCCGGATTTTCAAGAACCTCTCGCATTGGATAGGCCTGCCATTTTTCATCTTCAAATTGACACAAACAAGTTAATTCATCATTGATCAAAAAGGCTATTTTCAACCCCTCCCAGGCAAGTTCAGCAGAGGCAACAACCTCACCATCGGCCCCGGCCAGTTCATATCCAGCTTCCGGAACCGGCCAACCGCTCTCTTTCAGGCGATAAAGTAAGCTGTGAAGGGTATTGTCGGTCAACTCCTCAACCTCATCCCATTCAGCCTGATAAGACGCTTGACCATCTGTTGGAACCTGCTCTCCAAGCCCAACCTTAACTTTATCAGCCAACAACTTAATGCTATCATAATAGTAATGTTTTAGGCCTTCACTGCTAACAAAGAAGGCCGCTGGCAGAAATTGCAAATAATTAAAAAGCCGCAAAAAACCATTCCAGACGGGCTGAAACTCATCCTTTTGCCGGGTATCTGCATCATCAGGCAAACAACAGCCAATACAGACACCATTGGGTGGTGTTTTGCTTTCTTGGCCAAAAACAACATATTGTTTCAATTCAACCGAACCGTCATCGGCTATAGGTTCAAATAAACCATAGCGACAGGGGCCGTCAGTGCCATTTATTAATTCAGCAATCTCTTCGGGTAATTGAGCGGTAACCCCACCCCGCCAGCGATCGACAACTTCAGGATTATTAAAACGATTTGGATCCATATGCAATAACGAATGCACAAAAGCGTATTTCTGCCATTTTTCAGTTTCCGGGTACTGTAAAAAATAGATCAGCAGGTCAAAACTGTTTTTTTCATGAATTTTTCGCCAGTCGGAGAGGCCATAGTGTCCTAATAATTCATTGAATTTTGTTCCAAAGAGAAGTGCTGACGGATCAAGGTAATCTCTATAGAAATTATTCAAGGTTTTGAATTTACATTCCACATCGTGCCAGCTCAAAGACCAGACATGAAAGTTGCCACTCTGGACAATTGCCATCCTTTGGGCCGTATCCCGGCCAATCCGATCCCGGTGATATGTATAACCGTCGAGAAAGACGACCACCGGTTTCATTCGATCATGCATACGAGCTGCCCTGATAACAAAGTCTGCCCGGGATGGAACCGTAACCCCATCAAGCTCCCCAAGTTCAACCTGCGGTTCGATATAATAGGCCTTTTCAGCTACTTTCAGAAAATAACCAGGCTTACCATTGACCAAATCCTGAGTGAGCATGATCGGAACTTCTTCAGAACGTAAATTCTTTAATGCCCCAATAAATCGGGCCTCCAATTCACTCTCAATAAAGGTGTTAAGAGAGATATTTTTGAGGCTGTCGGTTTTGACCAGATTTTCTCTAAAGCTCAGAATCTCGGCTAACAGATCAATGGCCGTATCCCTGGAGGTCTCCGGCATGTTGTAACTGGAACGATAGGCAAACAGGCATCTATAACAGCCGTCTTTATCCTCTTCCTGGTTGCAAACGCACGATTTTAACGATTCAAGGGCGAGTTCAAGCACTTCCATCAACTGGGTTTCAGAGCGCATCAGCTGTTTCAGGTAGCCGGTACCACCCGGCACTGTATCGTAAAGTACCAGATATTTGCGTTTGAACGATGAGTCAGGTAATGGCTCTTCATGAACCATAGTCTGCAGATGATCAATTTTGCCCTTGAATTTGCGTTTCAGACCGAGTTGAATTGCGGCAATAAAAGATTGAAGTTTACGGTCAGCACCGGAAATAATAGATACCGGCAAGAGAATCCGGATAGCCTCTGAAGTAAATTGCCGATAGAGATAAAGGCAATCGATTAAGTTCTTGTCACTATCTTTATCCCGGGCCGTACAGCTGAAATCATGGGCGGGCTCCTTCTCATTCTGAACCTTGCCGCAGACCCGGCAAACGGCAAATCCTTTACGTGGCGCTTCGACTCCGGCAATCGTAACTTTTTCGCCGATCTCGGTCTTTTCCCCAAAGTTAATTTCACAGAAATCAACCTTTTCCAGGAAATCAAAACCAAATGGATAGTCAGCATCGACTTTATAGGCGTCCATGATGTTGGTTTCATCAAATTCAACCAACATCTGCTTGTTAAAAAAAAGAGGATCCCGATCATCACTATCATCACTGATGCGGCTTTTACGATCCGGTGTGGAGGCAAAAACCTGTCGCATTTTAAGCATCAACCGCTTTTGTCCGGCATCAGCCCACATAGGGCTGCCACATTTACTACATAGCTCTCTCTCGTTTCCAGAGCCAAGTAACTCCTTATGCGAGCAGTTATTGCAAAATCGCCAAGTCTCGACTTCGGAGACCACCATATCAACCTTGTCGACCTCGACTTTACGACCACCGGCATAAAATGTATTGGCTGGGGCAAGTTCGGCGATGGCACTTACTGCCGGTCTTTCATATTCATAGGTCCAGGTATCATAACTGGATTCTCCTTCCTGCACCGTCTGTTTTTTTCGATAGATAAGAGAGTTTAACATCACCCCGACTTCAGGAAACGCATAGTTTGGCAGCAGCCCCTCATCGGTAAAAAAATTAAAGACGTTGCGATCAGTGATATTTTTTACCAGGGTTTGCAGGGCCGACTTTTCAATGCCAAGCTCCCGCAATTCCTTATCAAAATTTTTATCCTTAGGCCCGTTCTTCTTGGTTTTAATTTTGCCGTTTAAGGTGCGGACCTTCTTGCGCAACGACTCTCTTTCAAGATTGCGGTTATGCAGGCCATTCATGATTCGGTAACGAAGGCTTCCTTGCCAGTCTCGGTCACCTTCAACAAAAAGTTTCAGGTTTTTCACCGAATCCGGACTTAGCTCCACACCACTACTGAAAAGTCCAACAAATCGATCAAACAAGTCTGCCTGGTTGGTCTCGATATAGTGGATAAAACTGTGGGGAAACTTTTTTTGGTCGACAGGTTCCAGATTGTTCAGCACCTGCCCTAACTGCTTGGGCAGGGCGGCACTCTCGTCAAAGACGATCCAGCGATCAAAACAGAAGGCGGTAAACTGACGTTCAAGAACGGCCGATGCATCGAGAAAGATGCCGGGGGGCTCAATGCGACCTGCCAGCATCGCTTCCGGCTCAGCAAAAAAGTAAAGATCATGGGGCCGGGCATTGGCAACCGTCAGATTGAGGGCATTGCCGTCCCGGCGGCCGGCCCGGCCGATTCGCTGGAGATAATTAGTCTGGGCCGGTGGCACTGAACAGAGAATCAGAGATGAAAGATTGCCGATATCAATACCCATCTCCAGGGTCGGGGTGCAGGAAAGCAGATTCGGGAACCAGGGTTGGCGCTCTTTAAGGGGGGCTTTAAACTCAAGTTCCAACTCTTCGCGCTCATCCCTTTTCAGAAGACCGGTATGCTCTTTGGCAAAGATTCGTTCGACATCACCACCAGCGTAGAGCTTCCCATAATAATCATCTCCGGCTTTTTCAGATTGATATCTACCGGAACAATGAAAACGTTGACAACAGGCATCGTTAAAACAGTCACTCTCCTCAACGGCAACCGAGAGATTATGACCACATACCCGGCAGCGAAACTGTGCCACCCGCGCCGAAATCTTTAAAGCTTGCGGCCGGATACCCCAGACTTCATCGCTTCGAACCGGCCATACTTCAAAAATTCCCTCTCCCACCAATGCCGGTAAGACAAGATTATAAAATTCCCTGGCGATAGCCGTTACCATAGGATTAGAGGTAAAACTTTTTTCCAGCCAGCTTAAATACCAGGTTCTACGAGAGTCCGACCCACTATGGAGCAGATCAAAGCGGGTTCTTTTACGGGTGGTCAGAAAGACAGGAGCCCTCGAATTGTTGCCGAAATTAGGCATCCAGATATTTTTATTGATCAGCCAGGTGCCACCCAGATTGTCTATATAAGGTTTTAAAACCGGCTGATAGATACCCCCTTGGTTTTTCAGGTGCACAATCAAGCCCAGCAGAAACCTGGTTAACTCATTTTCATCCAGCTCCCGGAACATCCCAAACTCATTGCGAATGGGCTCAAGCAGACGAGAAGCAACTTTCTGCAATAATTCCGGATCAAGATAGATAATTGACGATGAGGTTTTCTCTAAGGTCCTACCGATTCTGGCCCGGAAACCGTATTCACTGACAATCTCCCAGCCAATTCGTAGGTTTACCTGATGACGCAGACGGGATTCTTTCGGCAACGCCCCCGTTTTCTGTAAATATTCATAATCCTGGAACCACTCCATGTTCGGAGCCAGAAACGTTGCCAGATACTTGTTTTCATCAAGAGCGGCTGACCAATGCTTGATAAAGGCATCAGCCACCTCGGTCAGCCTCAGACCATCACCACAGGTTAAAATAGCCTGCTGCAACGCAGCCCGAAAATTAAATCGATAAGTGCGGCCGCTGAAAAAACCGGCCCGGTGCGCCGCATCCTGAACGTTATCGGAAAAGGTTAAAAGCTTCTTGTCATCATTATACGAAGATGAAAAGAGCTGAACAATCATGACACTGGTCAGACTTGCCGCCCGGGAACCGAGCAGGGTAAGGCTGTTTGTCGTATTGCAATAGGGACACTCATTGACACTAACTTGCCGGTTACCCTGCTGTTTTCTGGTATCCGGCACATAAACCAAAATCAGATCGGGATTATCACAAAAGGGGCAGCTTTCGCCTTCCTGCCGAGTCAGATGTAGACATCTGGTACAGAGATACGAGTAGTAATGCCTCTTTTCCGGATCATCTTCGACACTCTCTTCGGGGAAGAGATAAATCACTTTGGGATCATGTTTAAAAAAGGCGTGGTAAAAATTGGAGAGCTCGCCGGAGACCTCTGAACTGGCCTTGCGCTTTAAGCCGGTCCAGCCCATACTGCCGCACTCCCGGCAATGGACTAGAGGGAGGTGGGTTTTTAACTGCTCTTCATTGAGATCATCAGCAAAACGCAGCCGGGATTTTTCAAGAGCAACCTCGCCAACCATCCGGCGCAATTCACGCATCCACAGCTGCAGACGGACGTTAAGAAAAGGGCGAATAAGCGCTCCATCACTTTTTCGGGCTTCAGAGACCAAGGCAATGAGGCTGTTCAGGAGATGGGATTTATAAGTTTTATCATCGTTATTAAGGCCTCGGGTAACTCGGGTCAAATCATCAAAAAGCTGACTGAAACCAGAAACTTTTCCCGCCAAAATCTTCAGCAAATTATGGAAAAAGAGATGTTCCTTGAGTTTTTCACCGAGTTTAATCCGCCATTCAGGATCGGCAAAGTCTCCCTGAATTTCACTATCAAACCAGAGACGATACTGGGCCTTGATATAAGCCTCATAATGGTCGAAATTAGCCGGATCAAGCTCAGCTCCATTTTCTCGGGGGACAATGTCGACATAGGAGATCAGGCTCTTCCCTAAAAAATCACCCACACTTAAACGTGATTCGGAAATGATCCCGTCCCGACTGAATTTTTCCCCAAACAGAGCCGAAGCATAATCGAGAAGTTCGGCTTGCTCCGCATCGGAACCTAAGGTGGCGGAGGTGCCAATCGGGCAGAGATAATCCGGCTCTATAGACAACCGGGACTTTAAGCGCCGGATCAGGCAACCAAGATCAGAGCCTTGGGCCCCATCAAACGTGTGCAGTTCGTCAACCACTAGAAAACGCAAGGTCTCAGGATTATTATGTTGCCACAGGGGGCGATCATCCCGACGAATCAACAGATAGTCTAGCATTTTATAGTTGGTCAGAAGAATGTCCGGAGGAGAGAGCCGCAAAGTCTGTTTGTCCGAGATCAACTTTTCCGGCTGCATAAGCATAGAGGACTCTTTCTCTCTTTGCCCAACATAGATTCCGGCCGTAACATGCCCCCGTAATTTACTGCCATAGATCAATTTGGCCAAACGGCCAGCCTGGTCAGTAGCCAGGGCATTCATGGGGTAGATAATAATCGCCTTAATCCCCGCTTCACCTCGATGCTGATAGCAATAATCAAGGATCGGATAGAGAAAACATTCAGTCTTACCGGAACCGGTGCCGGTCGCCACCAGAGTTGATTTCGGGTCGGGGCCGCCCAGACGGGCAAAAGACTTCTCCTGATGAAGATAGGGCGGAAACGGCATGGGCAAATCGGGGAAAAAATCAGCCCCATCCCGGCTCTGTTGAAAAGGCAGCTGAATATCAAGATAAGGCCCTTTAAAAAGATTGCCGGGCTCATTTAAAAGTTGTTCAATGGTATCAGCGAAAAGTGGTGTGGCTACGGGGAAGGTGGTACGCAGGAAGTCTTTAACGCCTTGTTCGACATGCTGAGCTAAAACTGAAGGGATCATTAAATGCTGTGTCCTCAAATTTTACGGCGTGGGTCTGGTAGCTTTGGTTTTAACTTTTAATACACTAATCTAAGCCATCGTTTTTCTTATACCGGTCAATAGAACGTTAAAACTATGTGATCTATTGGTCCCATCAATTTTTAAATGCGGTCCTATGGCCCTTGAACCTGAAATCTTCTGGTAGTTGTTTTTGGTGAGTTTCAGCAATTCCTCTGCAGGGTTTCCAAGATTATCAGGTGCTCTGTATTTACTTTTTTCCTGCTTCTTTGCAAGACCTGACAGCGACAAACCCTTTTCCACTGCCACCAGATCACCCAAATAAAAACTTTCAAGCTCGTGGCAGGCTATGCGGACAGTGGTAGTTGATTGTTTTCCAGTTTGATCTATTTTAGCTTGTAGATTCTTTTTGATTAGTAGACAATTACCGGAATCCTGATCTCTAATTACCAAAAAATGTGATTTCGGCTTTTGCCAATATTTAATCCGGCGCTCTAACTGTTTTTCTAAATCCTGTTTGCCCTCAAAAACGATATAATGAACTTCAACTTTATCATCCAGAAGCCGAGGAAGCAGGTTCTTGAGCAGTTCTCGTTCGGAAGGCCCTTCCAACAGGCAGACTAAACATTTCATTGAGGATCTACGCCTCCAAAAAAACCTTGTTTCCACAGGTAACCCATTTGGTCACCCTCTTTCATGTAGGCTTCAATCTGCTTATCTTCCATGGCTCTTACGATTTTTGTGTAACCATTATCTTTTTCAAACCAAAAAACTTCATCCAACTGTGTTGCATTGAGAAAATCCGGGGAATGGGTGGAAACAAAAACCTGTCCACCTCGATTTGAATAATTACGGAACTCTTCAGCAAGTTCCCATAGAAGTTTTGGGTAAAGCTGGTTTTCAGGTTCTTCTACACAAAGAAGAGGGTGGGGAACAGGGTCATAGAGCAAGGTGAGGTAGGCCAGCATTTTAATCGTACCATCAGATACATATCGTGCCAAAAATGGATCTTCAAAAGAGCCGTCCTGAAATTTTAATAATACTCTCCCTTCTTCGGTTGTTTTGGCTTCAACATTAGAGATGCCAGGTACTCTCTGCTTTAACAATTCAAGAATTTCATCAAAAGTGGCACGGTGATGATTGTACAGATTTTCAATAACCAGTGATAAATTTTCTCCTTCACGAGAAAGGTGTTCAGCAAATCCCGCCTCCTGCTCCGGCCTGGCTTTACTGATATGGAAATCTGATATATGCCAGTTCTCAATCAGGTTGCCAAGGGCCACAACAGCGGGAAAGCGATCAAATTGGGCCAAACCTTTTATAGCCAGAATATCATTTGCTTTAAGTGTTTGATCTTCGCGATTTAACTCTTTTACATCCGAAATATATTCAAGCTCATTTGTAACCGCAGTCCCTTTTCCGTTGGCAAAGTCAAGAAAATGCCACGGCTGCCCCTTACTTCCACGGCGATATCTCAAAATTTCCCGTTCAACATAAGCCTTGCCATTAGCAGCGTTAATTTGCAAAAAGTAGGTCGTCAAAGGACTTCCAGCCTGTTCTCTGAATTTTATCTCAATTTCAATAGGCCCTTCTGTACCTCGACTGCGTACCTCATCAAAACCCCGGCTTCCGCCAAGTCGCGCCAGAGCGGTGTTTACGTTACCGATCATCGCATCACGTAAAAAACCAAAAACATTAAAAAGGGTGCTTTTACCACTCCCATTTGCACCAACAACTACACAAAAGCTAGGTATGTTGCTCATCTGTGCATCTTTAAAAGCCTTGAAATTTTTTAAACCAAGAAATTCTATTTTCATCGTATTGTTCCTTGAAATGTTCTCATGATAGCATGTGAGCTCATGAGACCCCCTGCAATATGGTCTCAGTTATCCGTTTAAACTCCATATAGGATTTGGTAACCGCTTGTGCATGTGAACCGATTGCGCCATCGGCCGGTTTAAGAGAAAATACCGGCTTTCGCGCTTCCTGCGCCATCGGCATCATACTTTGATAGTGTCGAACCATACCGATGCAGTGAGGATCATTTTCAACCTCAGAGACGGGACCTTCTA
>JAYEMC010000313.1:0-2359 GCA_034717935.1 Pseudomonadota bacterium
AGCGGCAACCGCTGCGACCTCTTCGCCTATAAAACGCACCTTGTCGACCGCAATCAGCTGGTGATCCTGAGTGTACCTGAAGACCCCCCAGTGGACATCGAAAGAGTCTTCGCGGGTGACAACAGCTTTGACACCCGGCACTTTTTCGGCTTTGCTCGTATCGATATTTTTAATCAGAGCATGGGCGTGGGGGCTGTGCAGAACCTTACCGACCAGCATTCGTGGCAGACTGATATCGGCGGTAAAAAGGGCATCGCCGGTCGCTTTCATCGGCGTATCAACCCGGGCAATCCCTTTACCTAATATTTTATAGTCTTTCATATTATTTTCCTTAAAATTTACAGCAAATTTTTGTAAATATTCGGCTAACCACCATAAAGTTACAGCAAGTGGAGTCGAACGTCGCTTCGCCCTGCTTCGCACGGGGTCAGAATTAAATTCTGTCCCCACATCGTGACAGTTTGAAATTAAAGCCAAATATTTACAATCTTTTTGGTCACAGACACATACGGACAAGTTTTTTCTCGTCTGTGTGCGTCTATGTGGGTCTGTGGCTAATCACTACTTTGTACTCTGCTGTGATGCGGCTTGAATTGCATCGACGATCTTGGCATAGCCGGTACAACGACACTGGTTGCCGGAGATTGCCTCTCTGATCTCGATCCGGCTCAATTCGGCCTGTTGCTCTCTGATGGCGGCCAGGCCGGTCAAGATCATACCGGGACTGCAGAAACCGCACTGGATGGCGTGGTGGTCAACGAAGGCCTGCTGTAAGGGATGGAGTTTGTTGTCGTCAGCCAGCCCCTCAATTGTGGTAATCGCCTCGGCTTCGGCCTCAACCGCCAACGTCAGACACGAGCGTACCGGCTTGCCATTTAGCAATACGGTACAGGCGCCGCAACTTCCATCATCACAGGCGGCCTTGGTACCGGTAAGCTCCAGGCGCTCACGTAAAACATCACGCAGGGTTTCATTGGCTGAAATTGTGAGTTTTTCGACTTCACCGTTTATATCCAGAGTGATTTCAATTTTTTCTGTAGACATTTACGCCTCCTGCCCAGTAGCAAGTTCTGCTGCCATCTTTTTCAAGAGTAGAGCCACCATTTTCTTCCTGTAGTATGGTTTGGAGCCGACGTTGGCGATCGGTTTGGCGGCTGCGCTCAACGCTGCGGCTGCGTTTTGCACCGCCTCTTCGTCATCGAAGCTCTTTCCTGTCAATATTGCGACAGCTTCCGGTACCGCGAGCGGAGCGGAGGCTACGGCGTTCAATATGATTTGCGGGTTATTGAATTTCCCTTCCGGGTTGCTTTCAAAACCTAAGGCGACCCCGGCCAGAGGGAAATCCAGGGCTTTGCGCAGTCTGAATTTTTTGTAGAGTGATTTTTTTGTACTTAAGTTGTCGATGCTGATTTGGCTTACATACTCATTTTCATGTAAAATATTGGGCTTTGCACCATCGCCGGCATAGAAATCAGCAAGCGGAATGTTTTTTTCGTCGTTACCGCTAACAATTGTGACTTGCGCATTCAATGTTATCAACAGAGGCGGCAGATCGGCGCTAAAAACCGCCCGGCACTCTTTGGCGCCCGGTGCCGCAAGGCAAACCTGGCCGCCGCATTTAAAGCAGGGCTCAGCCAATTTGCGCCACGATTGCGACTGGTTGAAATAGTAGCAACGGGTATCAAGGCAGAGATTGCCACCGACGGTTGCTTGATTGCGAATCGGTGGTGCGGCGATCATTTTGACGGCATCGACAATGGCGGGTTGAATACCGGCAATCGCCAACGACGCGACAAATTCGGAAAGTGTTGTCATAGCGCCGACAGTCAGACTATCTTTGCTGCGATCATACGTAATACCTTTGAGTTCTTCAATCTTCTTCAAACCAATCAACGCTGATGCTGAATAGAGTCTCTTCTTCATCCCAATAATCAAATCCGTCCCACCGCCCAGAAGCTTAAACTCGCTCTGTTGATCGGAAATTCCGGATGTAAGTTCGCCCCGGTTTCGAGGGTGCAGAATGGTGAGTGATGGTAGTTTTAACATCTTTAATCTTCCTCAAGTACTATGTATGCATAAAAATTTTATGAAGGTAGTAGTAGTTTATCAATTTTTTTTTGTCAATATATTTTTTCGAGTTTTTATAATAGAGTTATGTTTTATTTATAAAGGTCTATTTCCGACTTATGTATCTGTTAACTGTCATTGACATAACCTAACGTTTTCCTATGTCATAGAGGGTTTTCATAGTTGCTTGTTTTTTTATTACTGATTTGTTTGAGGGGAGCTGTGTTGGTTTAATTTTTATTACTTTTTGTCCTTGACAAATAAATGTTTTAATTTTATATGCATTCATTAA
>JAYEMC010000314.1:0-2350 GCA_034717935.1 Pseudomonadota bacterium
AAAACAAGTGGATAGCCGTTGATCCGGATAAATTAAGAGAGACCCTGGCAGTCTACGAGAAGGCCCGGGAGCTGGGCGCCGATGCGGGGCTTACGCTGCTGGAGGCGATGCGCCTCTCGATCAACCCGGAAAAACTGCTGGGCGCGGAAACCGACGAACTTCTTTCCGGCATCTCAAACGGTACCTGGCTGCAAACGGTTATACAAAAGTTAGCCCAGCCCCAAAGCCTCGACCCGATTAAAACTGACAAAACCTTTAAAGCCAAACTCCGCGCCTATCAACAAGAGGGCTTGAACTGGCTCTTCTACCTGCATAAGTTAAAATTCGGTGCCTGCCTGGCCGATGACATGGGGCTCGGAAAAACCTTGCAGGTCTTAGCTTTTCTCAACGCCCTGAAAAAAGAGCAATCAAAAATTAGAGAGCTGAAACCTGAGAACATAATATCTAAAAACCTCAAAACAGCAAAAAAGAGCGCTAAAAAAGCCGTCGTTGCGGCTAGCTCTTCGCTTCTCATCATCCCCGCCTCCCTGCTCGCCAACTGGAGTAATGAGATTGATACATTTTTTCCGAATCTGCGCTATTTTGCGGCCCACCCCGACCTCCATAAACCGGGCAAAGTTCCTGAACTAAATTCTGAAGAGCTTAATGAATTCGACCTGGTCATCACGACCTACGCCCTGGTGCAGAGATATCAATGGTTACAGGATTACTCCTGGAATTACGTTATTTTAGATGAAGCCCAAGCTATAAAAAATCCCGGCACCAAACAGACTCTGGCCGTAAAAAAGCTAAATGCCGTTAACCGCATTATTATGACCGGCACACCGGTTGAAAACCGGCTCTCCGACCTCTGGAGTCTTTTCGACTTCATCAATCCGGGACTGCTCGGTAACGCCAAAGAGTTTAGCCGTTTCAGTAAAAATTTAAGCCGGAACCCGGATGGTTATGCCGGTCTGCGGAAAATGGTCAGCCCTTTTATACTAAGACGTTTAAAGGCCGATAAATCGATTATTGCCGACCTGCCCGACAAAGTGGAGGTCAAAACCTGGGCCGCAATGAGCAAAAAACAGACGGTTCTTTACAGTGAAATTCTCAAAGGAATCAGCCATGCGATTGAACATTCTGAAGGTATCCAGAGAAGAGGAATCATTCTCGCAGCCCTGATGAAATTCAAACAGCTCTGTAACCATCCGGCACAATATTTGGGATCAGATCTTTTTACCGAAAAAGAGAGCGGCAAATTTTCAAGATTGCGCGAGGTTTGCGAAACCATCTATGAAAAACGAGAAAGGGTTCTGGTTTTTACTCAATTTAAAGAGATGACCGCACCTTTGTCCCGCTTTCTCGCAACTATATTTAAACGCGAAGGCCTGGTTCTACATGGCAGCGTTCCGGTCGGCAAAAGAAAAGAACTTATTGAAAAATTTCAAGGACGCGATTATATTCCGTTTTTTGTCCTCTCCCTGAAGGCTGGCGGAGTCGGGCTTAACCTGACCGCCGCCAACCATGTAATTCACTTTGATCGCTGGTGGAATCCGGCGGTCGAAAACCAGGCCACGGATCGGGCTTTTCGCATAGGTCAGAAAAAAAATGTCATGGTTCATAAATTTCTGACCAAGGGCACAATTGAAGAAAAAATCGACGCGATGCTGACCCAAAAAGCAAATTTATCCAATGAAGTTGTCGCCGCTTCAGGCGAAAACTGGATAACCGAGATGAACAATGATGAGTTGCTTAAGATGTTTACTTTAGATACTTAGATGAGATAAAATTATGAGCGGTTGGGGATATCCACGATATGTTTCGGTGGCTGAAAAAAAGGCCAAAGCAGCGAAAAAGTTAAAACAACTCAGGAAAAAAAGGCCGGACATTAAACCGGTCGTCATTGAGGGCAGAACCCTAGCCCATACCTGGTGGGGAAAATCATGGAACAGAAACCTTGAACGCTACGCCGATTTCAGCAATCGTATCGGCCGAGGCCGGAGTTATCTCCGCCACGGAGCTGTTCTCGATCTCAAAATAGAGTCCGGCAAGGTGATCTCACTGGTTCAAGGATCCACCAGCAGACCTTATGAGATAGAGATAACCATTAAACCCATCAGTCCGGCGCTCTGGGCTTCAATTAAAAATCAGTGCCGGGGGGAACTGAAATCATTACAGGATCTTTTAGCCGGAAGGTTCCCAAAAGGATTGGGCGAAATCTTTTTTGCCCAAGGGGAAGGCCTGTTTCCGGTTCCCAAAGAGATCAGCTTCGACTGCAGCTGTCCCGACTGGGCCTCGATGTGTAAACATGTCGCCGCAACCCTCTATGGAGTTGGCGCCAGGTTTGACGAAGATCCATCTCTTTTTT
>JAYEMC010000315.1:0-2347 GCA_034717935.1 Pseudomonadota bacterium
AGGTGTAAACATCTCTGAAAGAGGCTTTTCTTGATAGTTTTCAGCCCGCTCCAAAACCCTCTCATGGATCGCTGAAAGATCTGCTGAAATTGCATTTTCCGGACACCATCGCATACAGTTAAAACATAAAATACAGTGATCGGCATAAACCGGATAGGGTTTTAGAGTCAGGGCCGCAACCGGACAGCGGTCGGCACAGATACCACACTCGTTACAAAGATCCTCAATCACAAGCCGTTGCGGTAACAGACCACGAGCAACGTTCAAGCCAAGCTTTCGCATCTCTACTGCAACTGCTTCAGGTTGGTAATGGAGAACATGACTGGATAAACACAAAGGCTCCAATTGTTGCAGGTTACGATCAATACCAGCAACCAGATCCCCAATCATGCGATCATCAGCAGAATCAGGATGACCTTTCCCCACAGGATTCTCCAACTCCCACATCAAAGAGTGAACCGCCATTACCCGTGCCGCACCAATTATACCACATCCACGAGCCTTTAAGGCGTCGCCCATTTCGGCCAGGGCAAGACCACTGGTCGCCCCTCCCCAAGTGACAAAAGGTACCGCGAAAGCCTGCTCCCGAAGCGGCAAGTCAGCAATAAAATCGAGCACCAAAGGTAAAGCATGAGAAGCATATACAGGAGAACCGATAAAAAGACAGAACCGTTCCTCGGTTTTACCAATCTCCCGCATAATTTCAGACAACTTCTCCGCTTCTTTACCAAGTTCGCAAACAGCCACCTGACAACCAGAACCGGTCATTTTTTGTTCAATCACTTCGGCAACATGTCGCGTCGTTCCAGCCGGAGAACAATAAATTATAAATGTTTTATAGGTCATATCTCCCCCCAATACTCTTATTTCAGGTTAGTCGTTTCTTTATCTGAAAATATTAAAAAGTCATTTTTCCCCTGTTTTTTCACCTGATACATAGCTTTATCAGCCATCTCCAAAAGTTGATCCCGGGTGCTGTCTTTATTGGAGATGGCAATTCCCAAGCTGACACCGACTGAAATAGTAGTATTATCATCAATTTTGACAGGCTTAGTTAACTTGTCTAAAAAATTACTGGCCACTAAATTGACCGCAATGTGACAAGATTTACCGGTAAGTGCACATAAAAATTCATCACCTCCCAGACGGGCGACAATATCGCCTTGGCGGACAGAACGTCTCATGCGTTGAGAAATTTCAATCAGAACCTTGTCACCGGCCTCATGGCCGTAGGTGTCATTAACAAGTTTAAAATCATCGAGATCTACTATACAAATGGCAACAGAACTCAAATTCTTTTCACTCTCATTGAGCATTTCGGTCAAAATGTGTTCCAATGACCTACGATTCAACAGGCCGGTAAGGGAATCATGTTCCGCCTGAAATTGCAGTGCGTGTTCCAGCTTTTTTCGTTCGCTGATATCATTTAATATTCCCTGGACATAAATTGGGGCAGATTTACGATCTGTATCATCGTCTCGAAGAGGGCTGAATATACAGTGAACCCAATGGTTTGTCTGTTTGCGAGATTGCAGACGTAAATCATCTGATATCGAAATATGTTCGGTTATGGTTTTTTGGGTCATCTGCCGAGCAATATTGTCATCGACAAAGAGCTTACTCAGGCAGTCTCTATTCGAACCACTGCCAGGCGACCAGTCATCATAATTAACGAGTTCTTTAAAGGCCGGATTTGCCATAACAATGTTCCTCTGTTCGTCGAGGATGAAAATACCGACGCCCGCCAGTTCATAAATCATTCTAAAGCGACGTTCCAGATTCTCGACATTCAGACGGAGGGAGCGTTCAGCATTGAACTTTGATCTGACCAGATCAAGCAAGCTATTGATATCTTGCACCAAACTGCCTATTTCATTATTATGATGTCCTCGGGGTGGTTGTAAACATTGCTCTTCACCGGGATTCACAGTGTGCAGATCTGAGGCAACCTTTTTGAGGGCGCGAACAAATATCCATTGGATGCAGACCATTACAAACATCGTAATCAGTAAGGTGTAAGCAGTAAGGAGAAATATACGTTCAAAGGCTTTGCTTCGAGCACGCCGCTCAATAAGATTCTGGTTGGGCATGATTTGGAGAACACCCACCGATTCAGCATCATTAAAAGGGTTCTTGAGCGGTAACTGAACCAGAAGTGATTTATTTTTCGGAGAAATTTCTTTGCCTGAGTTAGCAAAAAAACCTGAGTTGCTGACAATCGTTACACTGTCGACTAATTCATTTTTAGCCAAACCATGAATTACATCATCCGCAATCTCCTGATTATCAAGGTAGGCCGCGATTGAAGCTGTGCGCTCAACGGTTTCACAAAGCTCTTGAAGATTTC
>JAYEMC010000316.1:0-2339 GCA_034717935.1 Pseudomonadota bacterium
GACCGCCTACACATCGACGGCGGTGTTTGGCACCTCTATGTCGGCTCATCACATCCTGGGGCTGAAGAAGATCCCAAGGGTTCGGCTGTTCGCCGATTAAAGTGGCACGCGAGCTGTGTTTAAAACGTCGTGAGACAGTTTGGTCCCTATCTTCTGTGGGCGTAGGAAATTTGAGAGGATCTGACTCTAGTACGAGAGGGCCGGGTTGGACGAACCTCTGGTGTCACACGTGATTAGGAAACTGCTTTTAAGTTTTCCTGGTGATTATAGCAAAGAGGTCACACCCGTACCCATCCCGAACACGGAAGTTAAGCTCTTTAGCGCTGATGATACTGCATTTTTGTGGGAAAGTAGGTCGTCGCCAGGAATTTTAATTATTATAGCCCCAATGGTTTTTTAACCATTGGGGCTTTTTTTTTGGTTTGTTATCTGTTATGTTAAGTGAAGTCTTTTCTGAATTAGACTGTCGATTGAAACCATGATCATTGAGTTTCTTGATGAGGCCGAACAGGAGCTTTTTGTAGCTGCCTGTTCGGTATGAATCTAAATAAGTCGGTTTAGGGGTGCGTTTTTTAGCCTGTTGGCTGAATTTGGAGCAACACCTTAATAGATACGCTTTATGCAAATATTCGTAAACGAAGATAATTGCCTGGTTGAGGCGGAAATTCGGTTGTATGAGTTGCGAGATCGTCAGAAGCCGAATGCTGACCTGATGATTGTCAATGGTTATCCGGTGAGAGAGGATCAACAACTTAAAGATGGTGACCGGGTGGTGCTGATGCGGTGTGGTCAACAGCCGACGACCGATGACCTTGAAGCCTTGAAGAGGGCTCGCCACACGCCGAGCGTGCATGAGAAAATTAAAAATAGTTGCATCGGGATTGCCGGCGTTGGCGGCCTAGGTTCCAGTATCGCAATAGCCTTGGTTCGGGTCGGGATCGGCAAGCTGGTGATTGCAGATTTCGATCTGGTCGAGCCTTCCAACCTGAATCGGCAGCACTATTTTATCGATCAGATTGGTCTTCCTAAAGTGTTGGCTTTGCGGGAAACTTTACAGCGAATTAATCCCGGTTTAGAGATTAAAACAGTTCAAGAGAAAATTACTTCCGGAAATCTGCGGGCTCATTTTTCCTCGGTAGATGTGATGGTTGAAGCCTTTGATGCGGCCGATCAGAAAACGATGTTGATTAGTCATTTTTTAAGTAATTGCTCGAAAGTACCGTTAGTCGCTGCCTCAGGGATGGCCGGTTATGCCTCATCCAACAGTATTACAACGCGCAAGGTGGCTAACAATCTCTATCTCTGTGGTGACGGTGTTACCGCTGCGCTGCCGGGCCAAGGTTTGATGGCACCCCGGGTCGGGATTGCGGCTCACCATCAAGCCAATGCGGTTTTAAGGTTGTTGCTTGGTGAAGAGCCGGAATAAGGGATAAAAAATATGTATTTATGTGTTAATGGACAAAATAGAGAATTTATTCGGCCGCTCAATGTTAAGCTGTTGCTTGAACAGCTGGAGTTGAATCCGGAGCGGGTTGTGGTTGAACTGAACCGGGATATATTGACATCCGACAAATATGTTGACATTCAGCTTCAGGATGGTGACACTCTTGAGTTGATCCAGTTTGTTGGCGGTGGTTGAAATCAGTTATCATTAAAACTTATAGGATGTTATTATCATGGATAATTTAATAATCGCAGGACGTTCCTTCAACTCACGGTTGCTGGTTGGTACGGGCAAATTTGCCTCAAACCGGGCGATGGTCGCGGCCATGGAGAACTCCGGCTCTGAAATCGTTACTGTTGCTCTACGCCGGGTTGATATTGATAATCCTGCGGATTCACTGCTTTCTCATATCGACCGAAACCGTTATTTGTTATTGCCGAATACCAGTGGTGCTCGTGATGCTGAAGAGGCGGTACGCTTGGCTCGGCTGGCTCGGGCGGCGGGTTGTGAACCTTGGATCAAGTTGGAAGTTACACCCGATCCTTACTACCTGCTTCCAGATCCGATTGAAACCCTGAAAGCTGCGGAAATTTTAGTTAAAGACGGTTTTATCGTGCTTCCCTACATGTCGGCTGATCCGGTTTTGGCTAAACATCTGGAAGAGGCTGGAGTCGCAACTTTGATGCCGCTCGGAGCGCCGATCGGCACCAATCGGGGGGTTCGCACTCGCGATCTCATTGCTATTATAATTGAGCAGGCGACGGTGCCGGTGGTTGTCGATGCCGGTCTCGGGGCCCCCTCCCACGCTGCCGAAGCGATGGAGATGGGGGTTGATGCGGTTTTAGTAAATACCGCGCTCGCTGATACTCCCGATCCGGCGGCTATGGCCCGGGCT
>JAYEMC010000317.1:0-11706 GCA_034717935.1 Pseudomonadota bacterium
TGACCCCGAACTGGTGGCCGAAATCGAAAAACTCTATGGTTTTGATCAACCTCTCTATAAGCGTTACGGCAAACTGATTTTAGACTATCTGAGTTTCGATTTTGGTGATAGCTTTTACCGTGACAAGCGGGTTGTCGATCTTCTGATCGAGAAATTGCCGGTCTCGATCTCATTAGGGTTTTGGAGTACGTTGATCATCTATCTCGTTTCAATTCCTTTAGGGGTCGCCAAGGCGGTGCGTCACGGCAGTCAATTCGATATCTGGAGCAGTACGCTGGTGATTGTCGGCAATGCTATTCCGGTCTTCCTTTTTGCGGTTATCCTGATCGTCCTTTTTGCCGGTGGAACCTATCTTGACTGGTTTCCTCTGCGTGGTTTGACCTCCAATAATTTTGCCGAGCTCTCGGTCTGCGGTAAAATCATCGACTATTTCCACCATCTCGCTCTGCCGGTCACGGCCATGGTGATCGGTGGTTTTGCGACGTTGACGATGCTGACTAAAAACTCGTTTCTCGATGAGATTGGTAAACAATATGTGATTACCGCCAGAGCCAAAGGTTTGAGCCGCAACCAGGTGCTTTATGGCCATGTCTTTCGCAATGCCATGCTCATTATCATCGCCGGTTTTCCGGCTGCTTTCATCAGCATGTTCTTTGCCGGTTCGCTCCTGATCGAGGTTATCTTCTCACTTGATGGCCTTGGTCTGTTAGGCTTCGAAGCGACCATCGGCCGCGATTATCCGGTGATGTTCGGAACCCTCTATATCTTCACCCTGATCGGTCTTTTGACCAATCTGATCAGCGATCTCTGCTACCTGATGGTTGACCCGCGTATCGATTTCGAGGCTCGTGAATTTTGATGGCGTTGCAAAAAATCCGATCTTCTGCGTCGTGCTGGTTTTTCAGGTACTCGACATACTATTTGTATGGTCTCGCACCTGAAAAACCAGCACTCCTTGTATATCGAAATTTTTGCTTAGCCATCCCGTTATTTTTTTAGAGAATTATGAGAGTTTTACTTGGAATTAAATTAAATCCGGTCAACCGGCGGCGTTGGCAACGTTTTGTTGCAAATCGGCGTGGATATTGGTCGCTGTGGCTTTTTCTGCTCCTCTTTGGGGCCAGTTTAGGGGCTGAATTGCTGGTTAATGACAGGCCTTTACTGGTCGCTTTTCAGGGGAAATTGTTTTGTCCGGTTTTGGTATCTTATGCCGAGACCGATTTTGGTGGCGAGTTTGCCACCGAAGCTGATTATCGTGATCCGTATCTGGTCGATCTGATCGAGCAAAAAAATGGCTGGATAGTCTGGCCACCGATTCGCTACTATTATGATACAATCAATTATGAACTTGAAGCTCCGGCCCCGTCCCCGCCAAGTTCCGTCAACTGGCTCGGAACTGACGATCAAGGGCGCGATGTTGTTGCCCGCTTGATCTACGGTTTTCGGGTTTCGGTACTTTTTGGTCTCTGCCTGACCTTTTTTGGTTCTCTGGTCGGTGTTGTCGCCGGGGCCGTGCAGGGCTATTACGGGGGCAAGATTGATCTTTTAGGTCAGCGTTTTATGGAGATCTGGTCGGGCCTGCCGGTTCTCTACCTCTTGATTATCCTCTCAAGCTTTGTTCAGCCCAACTTCTGGTGGCTGCTCGGCATCATGCTCCTCTTCTCTTGGATGAGCCTGGTCGGCGTTGTCCGGGCCGAATTTTTGCGCGGCCGCAATCTCGATTATGTTCGGGCCGCCAAAGCTCTAGGGGCCGGTGATCTGACGATTATGTTCCGTCATCTCCTGCCCAACGCCGTAGTCGCCACTATAACCTTCGTCCCCTTTATTCTAAATGCTTCAATTACGACCCTGACCTCACTTGATTTTTTAGGTTTCGGGATGCCGCCGGGCTCACCTTCACTGGGCGAACTTCTGGCCCAGGGTAAAGCCAATCTTCACGCCCCCTGGCTCGGTCTTTCGGCTTTTTTTGTTCTCGCCGTAATGTTAAGCCTGCTCGTCTTTATCGGTGAAGCGGTACGCGACGCCTTCGATCCACGTCGGGCTTCGGGCTTGGGACGGTAGCATAGGAATATGATGAAATTACCAAGACAGTTGGAAAATGAAGGCTTTGAGTCAAATGTTCGAGCGGCATTAGAAAGGGAGAGTATTGAACTTTATCGTGATTCAGAGAGATATATTCCTGTTTTGAAATTAAATCCGGAACTGCGTAAGCATATTTTCTATGCGAAGTCCGTCGGTGCATTGATTTTTGGTTTTGAAGCTATTGAAGAGTTCTTAGCAAATGAACTGCAAGGATTGCAGAAGGTTGACAGCCTGAGTGACCGTGTTTCAAGATTATTGATTGTAACAAACGATGGATCTCATAGATTTTATCGCGGATTAGAGTTTCTTCAGAAGAGACAAGGAGAGAGGGTTTTGCTTTGCTGGCTGGATGTTGATTCTGTATCGATGGGAAATATCCTTGGGTTTAAAGGTAAGCAGGTGAAAGCGGTGCTCCTGAATAGAAAAAAATCCGTGATGAATGTTCTTAAAAGTCTGCTGTAAATTGATAGAGGAGATATTATGAGGGTTCTTGTTTGGCAAAGTTATTGAACGTGTGACTTTTATTGTTGATATGACTCTCTTGCTGAGAGGTTAAATTTCATGCCGGTGATTTAAATTTAATCAGCCCTTTTTCCAGCTTTATTCCTGTAAAACACCCCTGTTTTTTCTTCTCCATGATAGATCAAGGTTGATGGCGTTGTGAAAAGTTCGATCTTCTGTGTCGTAGTGTTTTTTCAGGCGCTCGACATACTGTATGTATGGTCTCGCGCGTGAAAAAACACTACTCTTTGTAGGTATAAATTTTTACTTAGCCATCCTGCGACTTTTTAAAAGTGCATTAAGGTTGGCATGTATGTTGCTGATTACAGTGACAGTATTTCGCTCTCTTTTGGCTTAAGAGTTGGCGGGCGCTATTCACTTATCAATAATTGTAAATATTCAGCGTAAGTAGAGAAGTAGTGCAGATTGATGCATTTTAGCAAATTGGGGGAATATAACCTGATTTCCCGAAGGAAATCGGGATTGTATGCCCTGGATTTGCGGTTTAGTTGAATAGTTACATAAATATTTATTCTGCCTTGGTGTTTTTAAGGAAATAGTTGGAGGAAGTTGATGGCTGAGATCAAGAAGTTGGAAACCGCAAAACTGATGAAAAAAGTGATGGCTGATCATTTCTACGAGATTGATGCGGCCTTTAAATCGGGAGAGCCCAAGGTTGCCTGGTGTACCAGCGTCGGGCCGGCTGAGCTTTTGCGGGCGATGGGTTTTGTCGTCTATTTTCCGGAAAACCATGCCGCTATTCTTGGCGCGTCACGGGCGGCCAACGACTGTATTCCGGCGGCCAATGCGATTGGTTATTCTCCGGAAATCTGTTCCTATCTGACCTCCGATGTCGGGGCCTACCTGAAAGGTTTTACGCCGTTGTCCAAGATTTACGACGGTATTGAGACGATTCCCAAGCCTGATGTTCTGGTTTACAATACTAATCAGTGTCGCGACGTTAAAGACTGGTTTGAGTGGTATTCCCGGGAGTGGAAAGTACCCTGTTTAGGGATTGAGAGTTTTGTCAATGTCGGTGATGTGACCAAAGATCATGTTGACAGTATCGCCGCTCAGATGAAGAAGCTGGCGGCCGATATTACGGCGGCGACCGGCAACAAAATGGACGAAGATCTCCTCAAAGAGACGGTGCGGCTCTCGCGGCGCTGTTCTGATCTTTGGAAAGATGTTCTCGAAATGGCGGCCCTGAAACCTTCGCCTTTAACTTTTTTTGACGGCACCATCCATATGGGGCCCGCCGTCTGCCTGCGCGGAACTCAAGTTGCGGTTGACTATTATGAAACCCTGCTTAAAGAGCTTAGAGGATGGGCCGATGAAGGGGTTGCTGCTGTTGCCGGCGAACGCCATCGTATCTATTGGGAAGGGATGCCGATTTGGGGTAAATTGCGTGAGAATGCTAAACTTTTTCTCGAATTGAAAACCTGTCTTGTTGCTTCAACTTATTGTAACAGCTGGATCTTTTCGGCTTTAGAGCCGGATGATCCCTGGAACTCGATGGCTCGGGCCTATACTGAACTTTTTATTGTCCGGGATGATGACTACAAGGAAGATTATTATCGGCGGATGCTTGATATCTTTGGTTTTGATGGGATTATCTTCCATGATGCCAAAACTTGTCCTGCTAATTCCAACTGTCGATACGGACTGCCGCAGCGTTTCAGTAAAGATACCGGGATTCCTTTTATCACGATTGATGGTGATCTCAACGATCTGCGTTGCTACTCGGAAGAGCAGGCGATTACCAAGATTGAAGCTTTCATCGAACAATTGGACGGCTGAAATGGCGTCGCAAAAAGTTCCGTTATACTGCGTCAAATTGAGTTTTCAGACACTCGGCATACTACCTGTATAGCCTCGTGCCTGAAAACTCCCTTTTCCTTGTCTAACGAAATTTTTGCTTAGCCATTACTGAACTACTGAACTATTTTTTTTGAGAATTTATGAGTAATAACCATCTCTATGTTGGTATTGATATCGGTTCGACCACGGCTAAAGCCGTGATTGTTGATCGTGATGGCGCAATCATGGCCCAGACCGTACAGCGCAGCGGCTACGATTTTGCAGCTGTGGCGCGTGATGTGTTTGACGCCTCTTTAGAGATGGCCGGTTTGCAACGGGAGTCGGTTACGGCAATTGTTTCAACCGGTTACGGGCGGCGCAATGTCGATTTTGCCGATGAGCAGCGAACCGAGATTTTTTGTCATGCCCGGGGCGTACATTACTACTTCCCCGAGCCGGTGACCGTGGTTGATATTGGTGGTCAGGATAACAAGGTGATTCACATCGGGGCTGATGGTCAGCGTCTTGGTTTTACGATGAATCGTAAATGTGCGGCCGGAACCGGGGCTTTTATCGAGGAGATTGCCTATCGTCTCGATCTCCCTCTCGGCGACCTTAACCGGATGGCTGAAGAGGCGGATAGTGAAGTAACCATCGGCTCTTTTTGCACCGTTTTCAGCTGCACCGAGATTCTTGGCATGGCTCGACGCGGCATACCGATCGATGACATAATTAAAGGGGTCTTCCGCTCGGTTGTCAAACGGGTGGCCGAGATGGACGCCCTGGATGGCAAAGTGGTGATGACCGGCGGAGTGGTTGATCATAATCCCATTGTTGGAGTGATGCTGGGCGAAGCCATCGGGCGTTGCGTTGAAATTCCTGCACATCCCCAGGCGATCGGAGCCCTGGGAGCTGCCTTGATCGCTCGTGATTTGCAAGATAAGTAAATATTTAATAAATAAAGACTTCTAGAAAGTCAAAATTGTACGGCAAAGTAAAATGTTTAGATGCGAGGCACCCAAAACCCGAGGAATGAGGCGTACGAGTAGTACGTCGCAGTGACGAGGGTTGCCGGGGAACGCCCTGAGCCTTCGCGAAGAAGTACTCTTGGGGTGCGAAGTCAGATGAACGTTTTACTTTGTCGTAAGAGAGGAAAAAATTATGTTGGATGCACTGTTTCGCCCGCGAGCCGTAGCTGTTATTGGAGCCTCTAACCGGCGATTGACGATCGGTTACCGGATTGTTGAGAATTTGGTCGAGAGTGGTTTTAAGGGGCCGATTTTCCCGATTAATCCTAAAGCTCCCTATATAAAGAATTTTATCGCCTACAAGGACATCATGGATGTTCCTCTGGAAGTTGACCTAGCCCACATCATTGTCAAAAATACCAGGGTTCCCGGTGAGATCGAGAAGTGCGGCAAAAAAGGGATCAAGGTCGTTATTGTCAATACCGCCGGTTTTGGTGAGGTTGGCCCGGAAGGGGTCAAACTTCAGGAAGAGATGTTGGCGGTGGCTAAAAAATACGGGGTCAGGGTTTTTGGTCCCAACTGTCAGGGGGTTATGAATTCCGATCCCGAGGTCCGGGCCTATTGTAATTTTACTTTTACGAGTATGGTCGAAGGTTCGGTTTCGGTGATGGCTCAGTCGGGTGGGGTCGGTGAGGTTATTAATAATCGGCTTTATGAACTTGGTTTGGGCTTTCGTATGTACGCTTCTTACGGAAATCAGGCCGATATTAACGCCACTGAAATTTTAGAGTACTGGGGGAATGATTCCGGCACGAAGGTTATCCTGCTCCATATCGAAACCTTGCAGGATCCGGCCGGTTTTGCCGCCGTTGCCCGCGAAATCACAAAACGTAAACCGATTTTGGCGATGAAGACCGGGCGCACTAAACTTGGGGCTAAAGCGGTCTCTTCGCATACCGGCGGGATGATGGCGGTTGATACAACCACCAATCTGCTCCTGGAAAAATGTGGTATTCTGACTTTTAACGATGAAGAGGAGCTTTGTCAGGCGGCTCGGGCTCTGGCCCAGCTTCCGGTAGCTGAAGGCAATCGAGTCGGCATTATCACCAATACCGGCGGCCCCGGAATTATTGTTACCGATGAGCTTACCGAACGTGGTTGTGATCTGGCCGAAATCAGTGATGCCAGCCGCGACACATTGCAAGGCAGTCTCTATCCCGAGGCCTCATTGGCCAATCCCATTGATGTTTTGGCGACGGCGACCCCGGAACATTATCAGTTGGTCGCCGAAACCTTGATGAGTGATCCCGGTGTTGATATTGTTTTTGTCAATTTTATCACTCCCTTCTTTGTTGATACCGAAGGTGTGGCTCGCGGATTGACGGCGGTTGCCAAAGATGCGGCCAAACCGATGGTTGCTTGTGTGATGACAGAAAAACAGGGTTGGAAAAAGACTTTGCAGATCTTTAACGATGGTGGAATTCCGACTTTTGATATGCCGGAGATGGCTGGGAAAGTCGCCGCCGCCGTGGCTCGTTATGCGGCTTTGCAGAAGCGTCAAGATTTCAAGCCGGTATCTTTTAATGATGTCGATAGTGCGGCTGCCGGTCAGTTGATCAAAAAAACTTTAGCTAAAGGTCGCTCTTTTATGGCTCAGGCCGATGCTTTCAGTCTCCTGACTGCTTATGGTTTGCCGGTGCCCGCTTATTGTGAAATCAGTGATCTTGCCGGAGCCCTGGCCGCCGCCGCCGAGATTGGTTATCCGGTGACGATCAAGGTGGAAGCGGAAGAGGTTGTCCATAAATCGGATGCCGGTGGCGTAGTCCTTAATGTTAAGGACGACTTGGCCCTGACTGAGGCCTTTCAAGAGATGATGAAGAATTTTCCGGGAGCCGCCTGTTTTATGCAGAAATTCCTTGACCCCGGGGTTGAAGTGATGGTCGGTGCCAATCGTGAGACCGAAGGTTTAGGCCATGTGGTGGCTTTCGGTTTGGGTGGAATTTTTGTCGAAGTTATGAAGGATGTGATCTTTCGTCTCAACCCGCTCTCAGCTGATGATATCGAGTTTATGATCAAAGGGATCAAGGGCTATCCCATTCTCGAAGGAATCCGGGGAAGGGAAGGGGCCGATATTGAGAAACTGAAAGAGGTTATCGGTAGAATCTCGATGCTCTTAAATAATCATGACGAGATTGATGAGATGGATCTTAACCCGATTTTCGCATATCCCGAAGGCCGGGAGCCGGGTCTGGTTGATGTGCGGATTAAACTCAAGTAGCTACTTTTTTAGCCACAGATCCACACAGACCCACACGGACAATATATTTTCGCCTGTGTCTGTCCATGTGTGTCTGTGGCTGATAATAAAAATACCATTTGTTACTTTTCGATATGTGACCGCAGAGGCGCAGAGAAAGGCATAATAAAATCAGAATCCGCAAAATCTGCGGAAAAAGGGTTGTACACATGGCACTATGGCTAAATCTAGGTGAAATTCTGCGGGTAAATGCGGTGAAATTTCCGCAAGCTGTCGCTTTTTGCGATAGCGCGCGGCGTTTCACTTTTCCGCAGACCAATTTGCGCGTAAACCGTCTGGCCAATGCTTTGGCCGGGTTGGGGATTGGTAAAGGTGATACGGTCTCTTGTTTTATGGAGAACTCAATCGAGATTTGTGAAATATATCTCGCTTGTGCCAAACTTGGCGCGATGATCAATCCCATAAACTTTCGTCTGGTCGGACCTGAAGTCGAGTATATCGTCAACAACGCTGACGCCAAGGTGATGATCGTCGATGAAGAGTTTGTGCCGATGGTCACAGCGATCAGAGGTAATCTCACCAAGGTCACCGATTTTATTGTGGTCGGTAATCTTTGTGATGATTGTCTAGAGTATGAAGCTCTGCTGGCCGGTGTTGGTGATGACGAGCCGCAAGTGACGGTGGCTCCGGCTGACCCCTGGATTTTGCTCTATACTTCGGGTACTACCGGGCGTCCCAAAGGGGTGATTCGTTCACATGAATCATATATCGCCTTCTATCTTATTAACGGCAGTGATTTTAGTTTCAGCTACCGGGACACGGTTTTGACCTGTATGCCGTTGTGTCATGTCAATACGACTTTTTTCTCTTTTGCGATGACCTATTTCGGCGGGGCTAACTATATTCAGCCGGCTCGGGCTTTCAAACCGGAGAATATTCTCTCAATCATTGAGAGTGAAAAAATCACTTTTATGTCGTTGATACCGACGCACTATAATTTGATTTTCAGTCTTGATCAGGAAAAACTTGACTCCTTTGATCTCTCATCCCTTAATAAGCTGCTCTGCTCTTCGGCTCCGGCCCGCAAAGAGCATAAGGAAGCCATCTTAAAGTTGGTACCCGGGGTTAAACTTTATGAGGGCTACGGTTCAACCGAGGCCGGGATTGTTACGACCTTGATGCCTGAAGATCAGATGAGCAAGCCGGGTTCGATCGGTAAAGAGTCATCGGGAACCGATCTTATCAGAATCCTCGATGAAAATGGTCAGGATGTACCTTCCGGCGAGGTCGGCGAGCTCTACTCGCGGGGGCCGATGCTTTTTGACCATTATTATAAACTGCCGGAGGTGACGGCTGAATCTTTTCAGGGTGAATATTTTTCGGCCGGAGATATGGCCCGACGCGATGCTGATGGTTACTATTATTTAGTTGATCGTAAGAAAAATATGATCATTACCGGGGGAGAAAACGTCTATCCCTCCGAGGTCGAAAACGTTATTGCGGCGCATGAAGCTGTTTTCGACGTGGCCGTAGTCGGTCTGCCGCATGAAAAATGGGGCGAAGAGGTGAGCTCCGTGGTTATTTTGAAAGAGGGGCAAGCGCTTTCTGAAGAAGAGTTGGTCAGTTACTGTCGGGCTCAACTGGCACCCTATAAATGTCCGAAAAAAACCTTTTTTATCACCACCGACGAGATGCCGCGTACCGGGACGGGAAAAATTTTACATCGGATTCTGCGCGAGCGTTATGCATAGTTACTAATTTTTTTAACAATAAAAAGGAGATTTTTATGTTTACGAAAGCTTATATCCCTTATGGTGGTTATTTTTCTTCACCTTTTGCCCGCTGGCAGGGAACTTTGGCGAATGAGAATGGTATTAAACTGGCGGCGGCTACGGCCAAACGCTGGCTTGCAGAAAAAGAGATTGACGCCGGGCTCTTTGAATATCTTTTTTACGGTTTCACGATTCCCCAGAATCATGGTTTTTATGCCAGTCCCTGGGCGGCGGCGATGATGGGAGCCGATCGGATTCCCGGTTGTATTATCAGTCAGGCCTGTTCGACCTCGACCACCTGTGTTTATCAGGCGGCTCTCGGTATCGAAATGGGCGACTATAATAAAGCTTTTACCCTGATGTCCGATCGTTGTTCCAACGGCCCGCATCTGGCTTGGCCCAATCCTAAAGGGCCGGGTGGTGAGCTAGAGACCGAGAACTGGCTGATGGATAACTTCGGCAACGATCCCTGGGCTAAAAATGCAATGATCGAAACTGCAGAAAATGTGGCCAAGGAAGCCGGCATAACCCGTGAGGAGTGCGATGATCTGGCATTGCGTCGTTTTGAGCAGTATCAAGATGCTTTGGCTGACGATCGCGCCTTCCAGAAACGTTACATGTTTCCGGTTGAGCTTAAGATCAGTAAACGCAAAACCGTTACTTTCAGTGAGGATGAAGGGGTCGCCCCGACAACTGCTGAAGGGTTGGCTGGTTTACGTCCGGTTCTGCCGGGAGGTGTGCATAGTTTTGGTTCCCAGACCCATCCGGCCGATGGTAACTGCGGTCTGATCGTAACCGATCAGCAGACTGCTAAAGAGTTAAGCAGTGACTCCGGGATTGAGGTTCAGGTTCTCTCTTACGCTTTCTATCGTGAGAAAAAAGGTTATATGGCCGCCGCCGTGGTGCCTGCCGCTGAGAAAGCGATGCAGAAAGCCGGTATCGGAATTAAGGATGTCAAGTCTCTTAAAACCCATAACCCGTTTGCCGTTAACGATCTCTACCTGGCCAAAGAGCTTGGTATAGATGCTCACGGATTCAATAACTATGGTAGCTCTCTGGTCTTTGGTCACCCTCAGGGACCGACCGCAGGACGTTGCATTATCGAGATGATTGAAGAGCTCGCCCAAAATGGCGGCGGCTATGGACTTTTTGCCGGTTGTGCGGCCGGTGATACGGCAGCGGCTCTGGTTGTGAAAGTAACTTGCTAAGATAATTTTTTAAAGAATAAAGAGGTTTAAAATTATGAGTGAAAAAGCAATACTATCTGGTAATGAAGCGATTGCTCGGGGTGTTTGGGAGGCTGGCGTTCGTCTGGCTTCTGCTTATCCCGGTACGCCTTCAACCGAGATTCTGGAAAATGTCAAAAACTATAAAGATATCTACTCCGAATGGGCTCCGAATGAGAAAGTTGCCTTAGAAGTCGGTATCGGTTCTTCGATTGCCGGAGCCCGGACGCTGGTGACGATGAAACATGTCGGAATCAATGTTGCAGCCGATCCCCTTTTTACATTCTCCTACACCGGCGTCAAGGGCGGTTTGATTTTAGTCAGCGCCGATGATCCGGCCATGCACAGCTCGCAAAATGAGCAGGATAACCGTAATTATGGCCGTTTTGCTAAAATTCCGGTGATTGAGCCGAGTGACAGTCAGGAGTGTAAGGATTTTGTTGCCGTGGCTTTGGACTTAAGTGAGGAATTCGATACTCCGGTCATGTTTCGGACCACAACCCGGACATCGCACTCAAAAAGTATGGTGACGTTGGGTGAACGTACCGAACAGCCGGGAAAAATTGTCCTGGAAAAGAATATGCCCAAGTATACGATGCTTCCGGTCAGCGCCAAACAGAGGCACCCGTTGGTCGAAGAGCGTATTGTTAAACTTAAAAAATATGCCGAGACCACTCCGTTGAATCGGGTTGAGTATAAAGAGACCAAGATCGGCGTGATTACTAATGGTATCAGTTATCAATATGTTCAAGAGGCTCTGCCTGAAGCTTCCATTTTGAAACTGGGTCTTACCTATCCTTTGCCGGAAAATAAAATCAGGGAGTTTGCCGACAAAGTTGACCAGCTCCTGATCATTGAAGAGGGTGACCCCTTCTTTGAAGATCAGATCAAAGCGATGGGTATCAAGGTTGATCATGGTAAAGATCTGTTTCCGCTGACAGGTGAGTTCAGCGTAGATTTTCTCAAAAATCAGGTCAACGGAACGGTGACGGATCTTAAAGATGCGGCAGCCGGGTTGCCCGGTCGTCCACCGGCCTTTTGTCCCGGATGTTCGCATCGGGGTATCTTTACCATTCTTAAAAAACTTAAAGTTTTTGTCT
>JAYEMC010000318.1:0-2336 GCA_034717935.1 Pseudomonadota bacterium
TGAAACAGAAAGATGTCGTCGACGTCCTTTAATTGAAGGAAAAACAATGTATAATGATGTAATTATGGCTGGTTTTGGTGGTCAGGGGATCATGCTGATCGGCAATCTGCTGGCCTATGCCGCGATTTTGGAAGATAAAAATGTCACCTTTCTGCCCTCTTACGGGGTTGAAATGCGGGGTGGGACGGCGAATTGTTCCGTGGTTATTGATAAACGGCCGGTCGGCTCCCCGATAGTCGGGCGGCCGATGTCGTTGATTATTATGAACCGGCCCTCACTGATTAAATTCGAGCCTCGAATGAAGCCGGGCGGCGTCGTGATTCTTAATAAGACTTTGGTTTCGGTTGATGTTTCAGAGCGTGATGATATCGATCTGGTGGCGCTTGACCTGAATGCCCTGGCCGAAGAGTCTGCGGGAAATTCCCGTTTGGCTAATATGGTGGCTTTAGGGGCTTATGTGCAAAAGAGCGGTGTGGTTGCCGTAGCTTCGGTCTCGGCCGCATTGCAAGATGCTTTAAATCCCAAGTACCATAAGATGATTCCCGCCAATCAGAAGGCGATCGAAGCGGGCGCTGCTGCGGTAGCCTAAAGGAGAAGGGTAGATAAATGGAAGCGGTCAAGGTTGGCGAGAAAATTAAAGCACTGCGTCAGGAAGCTAATATCTCATTGCAGGATCTGGCCGAAAAGAGCGGTTATTCAACCGCTGTCCTTTCGCAGATCGAAAATCATCTGGTTTCACCTTCGTTAGGTGTGCTTGTGCATCTGGCGAAAGCGATGGAGGTTAACATCGGCAGCTTTTTCGGAAAAGAGGAGGTTGAGCCCTTTACTCTGATTCGTAAAGGTGAAGAGCACACCGTCTCTCGTTTTGCCTCGAAAGAGGGGGTGCGCTACGGTTACACCTATAAATCTCTGGGTGCGGGTAAGAAGGATCGGCTTATGGAGCCCTTCATCATTACCTTGGAGCCGGCGACGATCAAAAATGAAACCTGTTACGGCCACGAAGGTGAAGAGTTTCTCTATGTTCTGGATGGTCGTATCGATGTCACCCTGGGAGAGCATACCGATGTCCTGGAAGAGGGTGACTGTATCTACTATGACTCCACAATTCCGCATCGAGTCCAGTGTCACGGGGGCGAAACGGCGAAAATCCTGGCCGTAGTTCACCCTTAAAAGTTAGTCTTTTTGGCGATTATTTTTAAGGCGAGTCCCTTGGGGCTCGCCTTTTTTAGTTTGTGTGATGATTGGGAATTGTTATGAAAATGCTACCTGAACTTCTGGCCCCGGTCGGCAACTTTGAAACTTTTATGGCCGCCCTTGATGCCGGAGCTGATGCCGTTTATCTCGGGCTGAAGAAATTTTCAGCCCGGGCCCGAGCCGAAAATTTTACTCTTCCTGATCTTGAATTGATGACTCTTTATGCCCATCAGCGCGGAGTCAGGCTCTATGTTGCCCTAAATACGTTGATCCGCAACGACGAGCTTAATGAGATCTATCGCACCTTAAATGAGCTCTCCCGTATCGGGGTTGATGCGGTTATTGTTCAGGATCTTGGTTTAGTTAATATCCTGCGTCGTGATTTTCCTGAACTTTCGGTTCATCTCTCAACTCAATTGGCGATTCATAATGCGGCCGGGGCCAATCGGTTGGCCGCTCTTGGTTGCAAGCGGGTCGTCTTGGGGCGTGAACTCTCCCTGGCGGAGATTGAAGCGGTGGGCAAAAAGAGCTCTATCGAGCTCGAATTGTTTGTTTTTGGTGCCTTGTGCGTTTCCGTTGCCGGGCTTTGTCAATTCAGCAGTTTCTTCGGCGGTATGAGTGCAAACCGGGGGCGTTGCAGTCAGCCCTGTCGGCGACCTTATCGCCATGCCGGAGAGGAGGGCCATTTTTTCTCGCCGGCCGATTTTAATGCGCTTGATTTTTTGCCCGAGCTCGTGCGTTCAGGGATTACCTCTTGTAAGATTGAAGGCCGGATGAAAGGCTCACAATATGTTAGGGTTGTGGTTGGGGTTTTTCGTCGGGCTCTGGATGAAATTAAAAACAGCGGCGAGCTCGCTCCGGCCAGTCGCAAGGCGTTTGCCGAAGAACTGAAAGAGGCTTATGCCCGGCCGACGACGGCGGGAAATTTGTCGGGGCGCTATCCGGTAGCGATTATCGAACCCGAGCGAGCCGCGAGCATCGGCGTGGTCGTCGGCAAAGTTCGTCGGGTTAGTCGAGAAGGCCGGGAAAAGAAAGGTCGGCGTATTTTATTGCGTTCGAGCCGAGAACTGGCTGCCGGTGATCGTTTAAAGATTATTTTTCAAGGTAAGGATGGTCGCGATAACTCTTTTACATTAAAGGAA
>JAYEMC010000319.1:0-2333 GCA_034717935.1 Pseudomonadota bacterium
AAAATGCTTGATTCCAATCTGGCTGTAGATGAATCAAAATTGGAATATATCGCGAATATCCCTATGGGCCGGGATATTCTTCTCTTAATGATGCAAAAAGATTACTATCTTACGGTAGAAGATATTTCAGACCGATTTGGCGTCAGAGAAATGCTCTCGGATAATTCCAAAAACAATGTTTTTCTGGTCTCATTTCTTTACTATTTTGGCGTTTTGACATTGGCCGGAGAGACGGATGATTTAAAGATAAAGTTGAAAGTGCCAAACCTGGTGATCCAGAGTTTGTATGTGGAACGAGTTCAGAAAATGCTGCTGCCGGACCCTAGAACCCGGGACGATGGCAGACTGGCGGCGGAAAAGGTTTATCAGAAAGGCGACATGGAGCCACTCCGGGATTTCATCGAAAACCGTTATTTTACGGTCTTTAAAAATCGTGATTACCGCTGGGCTAATGAGCTGACGCTTAAAACCGCTTTTCTGACCCTACTCTACAATGATATTATTTTTATTATGGATTCGGAGAGTGAACTTTCACGCAAATACGCTGACCTGACAATGATAATCAGGCCCGACAAAAGGTATGGAAAAATCTTTGATGTTCTGATCGAGTTCAAGTTTATCAGCTTGAAAGAGGCCGGCTTAACCGGTACCGAAGCCAAGCAATTAACCGAAAACAAACTACACAACCTGCCCCAGATAAAAAAAGCTTTTGCCGAAGGCCGGCAACAGGCACTCATCTATGCTAAAGCTCTGGATGACAAATACGGCAATCTCCGCCTGAAAAAATTTGTTGTCACGGCCCTGGGGTTTGAACGGGTCTGTTTCGAGACGGTTGATTAGTCGATTAAAAAGAGAATTCGGGAGACAATGGTTATGAAATTCCCATATGGTATATCTGACTTCAAAAAAATAGCGACAAAAGGGTATTTTTATTGTGATAGAACCGATAAAATTCCACTATTGGAACAGGCGGATTCCCAACTATTTATCCGCCCCAGACGCTTCGGCAAAAGCCTGGTGCTTTCCATGCTGGAAAATTATTATGATATCGCCAAAACCGATGAATTTGATGAAATTTTCGACCATCTCGCTATCGGCAAAAATCCCACCCCGTTACGAAACTCTTATTTTATCTTGCGCTGGGATTTTTCCTGTGTTGATACCACAGGTAGTACCGAAGATCTGAAACGGTCACTTTATGATCATCTAAATGCAAAAATTGAAAGCTTTATCCGCTACTATCATTTTGCAGGCTTTGATCTGCCGCCGGTCAATATAAACTACGATAATGCTCTATTCTCCATAGAGTCTCTGTTAAGTGCGGTTAAAACTACCCCATATCCGATCTATCTCCTGATTGACGAATACGATAATTTTGCCAACACCCTGATGATGGGCGAACCCGGCGCCAGTGGAAAAGATAGATATAACACGATTGTTCATGATGAAGGTGTTTTAAGAACCCTGTTCAAAGCGATTAAAGCTTCGACCTCCGGCTCAATGTTTGATCGTGTTTTCATAACCGGGGTCTCGCCGGTGGTTTTAAGTGATATTACCAGCGGCTACAATATCGCTAAAAACATCTATTTCAAACCCGGATTTAATGATTTATGCGGTTTCAGAGAAAACGAGGTACGCGATGTCATTGAACAACTTGTAACCGAATGTAATCTCAACCCTGAAAAAACAGATGATACCCTTGATTTAATGAGAACCTACTACAATGGTTATCTTTTTGCCGTTGGCCTGGATGAATATCTCTATAATCCCACATTATGCCTCTATTTTTTTGATCAATTCCAGGAAACCTGCAAATATCCCCGAAAAATGCTTGATTCCAATCTGGCTGTAGATGAATCAAAATTGGAATATATCGCGAATATCCCTATGGGCCGGGATATTCTTCTCTTAATGATGCAAAAAGATTACTATCTTACGGTAGAAGATATTTCAGACCGATTTGGCGTCAGAGAAATGCTCTCGGATAATTCCAAAAACAATGTTTTTCTGGTCTCATTTCTTTACTATTTTGGCGTTTTGACATTGGCCGGAGAGACGGATGATTTAAAGATAAAGTTGAAAGTGCCAAACCTGGTGATCCAGAGTTTGTATGTGGAACGAGTTCAGAAAATGCTGCTGCCGGACCCTAGAACCCGGGACGATGGCAGACTGGCGGCGGAAAAGGTTTATCAGAAAGGCGACATGGAGCCACTCCGGGATTTCATCGAAAACCGTTATTTTACGGTCTTTAAAAATCGTGATTACCGCTGGGCTAATGAGCTGACGCTTAAAACCGCTTTTCTGACCCTACTCTACAATGATATTATTTTTAT
>JAYEMC010000320.1:0-2333 GCA_034717935.1 Pseudomonadota bacterium
TCATGACCGAGTTATTAAAAATCTACATAAAAAAGCGAAGAGCTTAGGCTATGAAATGGTGCCGCAATCGTAAAATATTAGTTCAATGATTCCAGCGCCTTACAAGTAGTTACTTAGAAGTTCCGATATCCTGCGTTGTTGTGGTTCTCCAGACACTCGACATACTGCTTGTATAGTCTCGCGCCTGGAGAACCACAACATCTTGTCTATCGAAATTTTTACTTAGCCATCCCGTTATTTTTTTTACGAGTCCATCAAAACTAAAGGGTCAAAAAGGATAATCTTGCTTATTTTTGTAGTAGGCCTCGCAGTCGGTTTACTCTCCACGGTTTTCGGTCTCGGCGGAGGCATTATTATGGTGCCGGTGCTGACTGCCATAGCAAACCTTTCCCAGGTTGAAGCTATGGCAACCAGTCTCGGTACCATTGTTCTGGTCTCAATCTGGAATACCTGGCGCTACCATCGAAAAGGGCTGGTCGTCTGGCAGACCGTGTTATGGGTGGCTTTGGGATCAGGGATCTGTGCCGCTCTGGCAGCCCGTTTAGCTCCCCTTTTACCCGAAAAAGGCCTTGTCGGATTCATGCTTCTGGTTCTGCTGATTCTGGCTTGGAAAACCTTTCGTTTAAAAACTATTACCGAAAAAGAGAGAAAAACCCCAGGCCACCGAATCGCCTTGGGAATTGGTTCTTTAAGCGGCCTGGTCGCAGGCTTTACCGGGATCGGCGGCGGCGGCGTCACGACCCCGCTGATGCTGGTCGCCGGTTTGGTCAAGAACCGCAGCGCCGCTCCAACCTCTAACGCCATTATGATCTTTACGGCCGGTGCCGGAGCTCTCGCCTACGCCCTCAATGGCGCTTGCAACTGGCCCCGGCTCGGTTTAATCCAGGCCGACTACTCGCTGCTCTTGGGCGCAGGTGCAATTATATCCTCATTTGTCGGCATGAAGATCAATCATCTACTCACACTTAAACTACGCAAAACCATCCTCGGCATTATCCTGCTTATTATTGCCCTACGTTTATTCATCCAACTTTTGTCATAAAGGCTTTGGCTTATGGCGAAAAGAGCCAAAACCAAAGCGGGCAAGGGCGTACGTCGCTTCGCTGACTTCTACCGGGGACAGGCTGCCGGTAATATCTGATGGACGCAGGGCTTTGACACTACCAAAAATCTCGAGATCAGGAATGCCCGTTAAAACCCTATCCCCACACCGAGGTAGAGTGAGAAAAAATTCTCAACATTTCAACAGGGCATTCTGCCGATTCAGTACCCATTTAATCTCTTCTGCTACCTTATGACAGGCAGCGAGCGGGTGGGCGCCTTCTTTTTGCCAGCCGAGCTCTATAGTTTCAAGAAATCTACTAATCGCCGCAGCCGACAGGGCTTTGGGGTTGTGCGCCCAGGAGAGGACTCCCTGAACCTGGTCGCGGCAGCTTAAATCGATATTAAAACCGTACTGAAATCCTTTGAAAGCCATCAGCACCGGATAGTAATCATAATCCCGCTCCCCCGGAGCCCAGAGCCGCAAAAAAGCGTACTCGACCACCTCTTTGGCGGCTTGCCCCTCAGACGGACGATGTTTACGCCTCTGAATAACCCCGCGCAGCTCGTTGTCAGCCAATCTTCGTTCACGCCACTCCCCTTTCTCGTCTTGACCAAGATCACCACCTAAAAGAAAGAGACAGAGATAATCTGAGAGTTGGGGTTTAAGTTCACCAAAAGCAACTTTTTCAAAATTTATGTGGAGACTGTGCGGTTTGATCTCCGAGACAAAATTAATCACTTCATCAATATAAAGAGTGACCAGACCGGGATCCATCGAGAGCGGCATTGAAAAACTGCGGGGATAGTCGAGACGAACCAGTGAATATTCATAAAAACCACCCGGCTGAGCTCCGATTCGCGGCAGCGACAAGAGCGTACGGCCGCGAATATGGGAATCAAGATAGCCTCCCAGACGCCAACTCACATCATCGAGAAAAAAGGCTTCATAATAGTGCATATTCTCAAAGAGAGAATCACGCTTGCCGCCCTTGAAAGGTTTATCAAAGGTGGCAAAGCGTCCCAGGTTACTGAACTCCAATTCGACCCCGATCGGAGTATTGCCGGGCTGGCTATGGCGAGCGAAAAGATCTTGGGCCATAGGACCCATCTCGGCAAAAGGTAAAACTTTTTTGATCAGCGAAGCCGTCAACAAAGCGTAGACATAGAGACTACGCTGGTTGTCGGCAACCACCTCTTCGATCAAAGAATCAATTAAGGATTCGTAGTACGGCCGTTGACGATTAAACCAGGTCATCGCGGCAAGATTAGGCAAGAAATCGTAATAACAG
>JAYEMC010000321.1:0-2324 GCA_034717935.1 Pseudomonadota bacterium
GATTTTTTTATTTTTGTCGATAAGGTGGGAATATACATTTTGCATGAAGCTCAAGTTTATCAAATATAAGGGAAAAAATTGTGGGAGCTGCCTCTATTTCACTCACCTCCGGAATGCGTCAAAATTTATACAGCCTTCAGGTAAATTCACAAAATACGGAAATAACTTCCCGACGACTCAGTAGCGGGTTTAAAGTTGAAACCGCCTTAGACGATCCCATAAACTTTTTTATGGCCAGGAATCATCGCCAGCGGGCTTCTGATTTTATGGCCCGTAAAGATGAGATGGGCGAAGCGATTCAGACAGTGAAAGCCGCCTCTGTCGGCATCGAATCGGCTATAACCTTGCTCATGTCGGCAAAGTCTACGGCCCAGGCCGCTCTCAGTACCAGCGACACCGACGAAAGAGAAGAACTTGCCGACCAATTCAACGACTTTAGCACGCAACTTGATCTGCTGGTCGAAGATTCAGGTTACAAGGGGGTCAACCTTTTAAAAGATGGCTCCGAGCTCGAGGTGAACTTTAATGAAAATGGTACCTCCAGTATCGCCATTGATGGTTTTGACGCCAGCTCTTCCGGATTAGAGATAAATGAAGTTGGGGGGGTAGTAGTACTAGTTCGGGCGACATGAACTTTTTAGGTGACGTTGCAAAAGCTAGCTTCGGAGACATCAACTTAATCTGGGATTTTGGAAAGACTGATACAATCACCAATGCCACTAACGATTCAGTTACGCTAAGTGTTGGCATCTCGCCCTTGTTCACCGTAAACGTCGACGCAACCAGTATCACGATTACAGTAGACGATATAGATTTTGACACTAATGGTCACGAACTCGAAATTTCTGACCTCAATGATCAAAACAACAATACTGGAACCAAATTAATTTCGGTTGGCGGAACCCTTAGTGATCCGGATTTAACAACTGCCGATTTTGACGTAGACGATACATCCGTAACGATTAACTTTGACAATGTGGTTGGATATTCTGGTGACACTATAGTCGTTACTCTTGGCTACGGGGCAACCAGCGGCAATGATGGCTGGAAGGAGAACAGCGACATTCAGACCTCAATTGACGAAGTCGATACCGCGATAGAGACGCTGCGGAGCCAGGCGAAAAACCTCTCCAATAATCTCGGGACGATCACTACCAGGGAAGACTTCACTTCAGAACTTATCAACACCCTCCATGATGGGGCCGACAGTCTGACCCTGGCCGACATCAATCTGGAAGGTGCCAATATGCTGATGCTCCAGGCCCGTCAGTCACTCGGCACAACCTCGCTAAGCCTGTCATCCCAAGCCAGCTCCAGCGTCTTACGCCTCTTCTGACCGACATAAAATAAATACCTTTTCCACCATTCGGAATTGTCTCTGAGTTTTTCAAGGTCTAAGCTTTGTTTTTGTGGCGTTGGCTTGTAGCCGAGGCGGGGGATGTAGCGTATTCTTGAGGGGGAAAACAAGTTGAAAGTAGTAAAAATCTCCTAAAGGGGACAGATCTATTTAGTAGTGCAACTTGATAATTTTCGTCAACTGAAAGGTTATGGTTGGCCCGGTTTTAAGAAGATGAATCTGATGCGTTAGGATAAGGGGCAGAAAAATTGTACAGCGGCTTTTGTTGCAGCGATTAAAAACGGGACTGAGGCACCTATCCCTTTTGAAGAGTTGATGGAAGTTAGTCGGGTGACGGTTGATTTGGCATCCAGTTAACTATTTCATAGATATTGGTGACGAAAAACTAATGGCAATCGAAACTATCTGGGATGATATATGTCATAATTCATCTGATTTCCCCTCCCCAGCCTGGCATGAGGATGTTCTGAAGGAGAGAGATAGGAATATGAAAAACGGGTCTGATAAATTGATGGACTGGGATACAGCAAAGCAACAGCTGCAAAACAGAGCCAAATGAAAATTCATATTTCGGAGCGACACGACAGGTAGGGGACGTTGTTGATATTCTCCTTGACTTTAAGATGGTTCGATGTTAGAGGTTGACTTATCTTAAGGTATGGAGATGAGTGGTGTGGATTGAACGAATAGTTACGGAGAAAGTTTTACAGGCGGCCAAATCTCGACCAGTTATTATGGTGACCGGAGCCCGACAGACCGGTAAAAGTTCTTTATTGAAAAGGATTTTCCCCAAAAGTCAATATGTCACTTTCGATCATCTCAGGCAAGTGGAAGCGGCAGAGGAGTCGCCGCAACAATTTCTGCGGCAATTTAAAGGACAAACTATTCTTGATGAGATTCAATATGTTCCCGAACTTTTTCGGGAACTTAAAATCCAGGTTGACAATGAGCGTGAAACTTATGGGAA
>JAYEMC010000322.1:0-2323 GCA_034717935.1 Pseudomonadota bacterium
TGGGACGGCACCCTGACCCGTGCCGCACCTGCGCAAAAACACCACCACACTATCTTCCAGGCGGTTCGCTTCGGCAATGTTCTCGGCTCTTCCGGCTCGGTTATCCCCCTTTTTAAACGCCAGATCGAGCTCGGCGGGCCAGTCACCATTACCGACCCTGAAATCACCCGCTATTTTATGTCGATCGAGGAAGCCGCCCGGCTTATCATCCAGGCCGGAGCCATGGGCCGGGGCGGAGAGATCTTCATCCTCAAAATGGGTGAACCCATTAAAATAGACAAAATGGCCCGTGACCTTATCCGTCTCGCCGGCCGCGAGCCCGACACCGAAATCGCGATCAAATACATCGGCCTGCGTCCCGGCGAAAAACTCTACGAAGAGCTCATCACCGAAGGCGAAGGCATCGTCCCCACCCCCCACCAAAAAATTATGGTCTTACGCGGCAACGGGAAAACCTATACCGAGATCAACGACCAGATCCTCAAGCTCAAAGAAAAAGCCAAAGCTTTTGACGGAGAGGGGATTAAGAAACTTTTGCAACAACTGATCCCCGAATATCAACCGGAAAAATCGGCAAACAGTAAACCAGGACAGGAACATACTTCCTTGACAGTTCGCCCCTAATGTGATTATTCTCCGACATGTTAAAGGAACACTCAACCATCATCCGCCGCGCGGTTATCTGCACGGATTTGATACTCCTGACAGGCGCTTTCATTGGCGCCTTTGCTTTGCGCTTTAAAGCCCTGCCCGAAGCCGCCGACTGGCGTGACTACGGATGGATCACGCTGATTTTCATTCCGACGCTGCTCTTTAACTTTTACCGGGGTGGCCTCTATCACAAACTCCGCTACCTCTCAATCTCGCAGATCAGCCAACGTCTCGAATTAGCTTTTACCATTGCCTTGGCCTTGGCGGCATCCGCCCTCTTCTTAAGCCACGCCACCCATTACAGCCGTCTTTTACTGCTCTACTTCACCGGTTTTTCGTTACTTCTGATGACAACCACAAAAATTGTCGGCAAAGCCTGGCTCGACCATATCCGCATTCACGGTAATAATGTTCGCTCCGTACTCTTGGCCGGCAGAGGGAAAAACTTCAACCGCCTGCAAGAAATCTTTCAACCCGGCAATCATTACGGCCTGAAAATCGCCGGGCTGGTTGACCTCGATAACAACACATCAAAATCAACATTCTCCCGATTTCTCACCAATCACGTCATAGACGAAGTCTATTTTGCGGTTTCTCGCAACCCTCAAAGCCCCCCTATCGACCCCTACCTGGAACTTGCTGAAGCGGCCGGAAAAACCTGTAAAATAATTTTAAACATCAATGAAAACCGTCTCAGCAAATGTGAATTTTCTCGAATTGAAAAGCTGCCTTTAGTGGTTCTCCATCCGGTCACGCTGGACCCCGACCAACTCCTCCTCAAAAGAGTCCTTGATATAGTCGGAGCCCTGGTCGGCATAACCATCAACCTCTGCCTACTCCCCTTTATCGCCATAGCCGTCAAACTTGACTCCCCGGGCCCGATTTTTTTCCACCAAACCCGGGTTGGTGAGAACGGTAGGAACTTCAAAATATATAAGTATCGCTCAATGTACCAAAATGCTGAGGCCCGTAAGCAGGAGTTAAAGACTCAAAATGAACTAAACGGAGCAATTTTCAAAATAACTAATGACCCCCGAATCACCCGAGTCGGCAATATTTTACGCAAAACAAGTCTTGACGAACTGCCGCAATTCTTAAATGTATTAACCGGCGACATGAGCCTGGTCGGCACCCGTCCCCCGACCCCGGACGAGGTCAAAAAATACGACCTGCATCATCACCGCCGACTCTCCATCAAACCCGGCATAACCGGCCTCTGGCAAGTCTCCGGTCGCAATGAAATTACCGACTTTGATGAAATCGTTAAACTCGACACCCAATATATTGATCAGTGGTCATTGTGGCTCGACTGCAAAATTCTCTGCAAAACCATACTCGTTATCTGGAGTGGAAAATAGGAACTAAGAGGACGTAGAAGCTGAAGAAAAACTAATCGGTGGCTGTCACCGTTTTTTGCAGGGAATTATCGCTGCCTTTATCAGGATGAGACCCCATTACTGACAGCGAAGCAAACCCAAAAGCTACCCGCTGCATCTTAACTGTTCTACACACATTTGTTCTATATTGAGACCTGACCCCTTTTTCCTGCATTTTCTTGAACTGCTTTTCTTCATCTTTGCGGATATTGCCAAGTTCGCTTTTGGAAAATCCGTATACGAAAAACGACTTTTGCCCTTTTAGGGTGGTTTTATTACGGGGAGGATGTACCTGA
>JAYEMC010000323.1:0-11628 GCA_034717935.1 Pseudomonadota bacterium
TGCAGTTTGCGGAAAATAGTTTTGTTGGCGGCTCTTTTTTTACTGGCTTGGGGTAGTGTTGCATGTCAACCGCAGGGTTCGGCGACAGAGTTGAAATTAAAAAAAATCTCCGATCTGGCGGGAGCTGGGGTTCGCGTCGGGATTGTCGATCCTGATTTGGGACCTGCGGGTCGTTATGCTCGACAAGTTCTGACAAAGATGAGCCCGGTTGAGACGGCAACTGCAGTCGCCATAGAGAAAAATATTGTAACTTATGAAAGCCATGTTCGAACTCTGCTTGACAAGGTTTTACGCCATGAAATTGATGCCGGGTTTGTCTATCGCAGCGATACCCTGAAGTTTAAAGACAAGGTAACCGTTATTGAGATTCCCGCGCCTTTTGCGGTCGCGCCCGAATATGCTTTGGCCCGTATGCTGGGTGCCAAAGCTCCGGTGGAGGCGCTCGATTTTATTAACTGGCTCATGGTCCCTGAACGGAGTGAGCTTTGGCGCGAATATGGTTTTCGATCTTTGTCATCACCATCTCGCAAAACTTATCCGTCCGCCGCCATCGCAACGGCGGGACATCAGGCATTGCCAAAGGTTTCGCTTACGGTTTTTGCGGCGGCGGTTTTCTATGATGTTCTGCCGCAAATGGCGAAAGCCTATCGCGAAGAGAGCGGGATTGCCGTAGACTTTGAGTTTGCCGGTTCCGGAAAGCTCTATCAGAAGCTGGTTCAGGGCGCGGTTGGTGATTGCGGTGCCGATATTTTTCTCTCGGCCGCCCCCTCATATGTTGCCGAGCTGGAACGCCGGGGTCTGGCCGATAGTGCCCGAACCTTTATGGGCAATGATCTTGTGATCGCAGTTCATAAGTCTGTAGTTGATTGATTTTAACGAGGTAGAGTGAAACAAAAACCAGTTGCCTTTTCCGCCCTGATGACGATTGTTGTGCTCGGGGCGGGACTTTTTTTTGGTTCACCGTTTGTTGCTCTTCTGCACTCTTTTGTTGGGGCTGACGGTTTTTCTGCACTGCTTAATCGTCAGGTTTTGCTTGTGGTCGTCACCAGTTTGGTGTCGGCTCTGATGGCAACCGGCTTGGCTGCGGTTGTCGGAATCGCTCTGGGCTACCATTTTACCTATCGCAAAAAGACCGGCGGTCGCTGGTTGAAAACTTTTTTTTCCCTGCCTTTAGTGTTGCCTCCATCGGCAGCCGGTTATATGCTGCTGCTGGCCTTTGGCCGCTATGGTCTGATTGGTGCGCCTCTTTATCAAGCTTTTTCTCTCCAGATAATGTTCACCACGACAGCTCTGGTTCTGGCTCAGTTTTTTGTTATTACCCCATTAATGATGCAGGCTGCAAGCTCCGCTTTTCAGCAGATCCCGGAGTCGTTGGTTAAGGCCAGTCACTCTTTGGGAGCGGATGAATATACGACGTTTGTCAAGGTTCTTCTGCCGCTTTCACGGCCGGTATTGGTGGCCGGTGTGATTACGGCTTTTGCTCGGGCTATTGGAGAGTTCGGGGCCACCATGATGGTGGCCGGTCGCTTGAAAACCATTCCGATCATGATCTATGTCAAGGCGATGGGCGGTGATGCCGGGGTTGCCGACGGTCTCTCGCTGCTTCTTGTCCTGCTCTCATTTTTAGTGCTTTTCCTGGTTAATTTTCTCGGGGAGAAGCGCCGATGACTTTGCTTCTCGAAGATGTATCTCTTCAAATTGATCGCAATCCTATCTTAGAGCAAATTAGTTTCCGTTTGCCGATAGGTCAGGTGCTGGTGGTTTTGGGAAATTCCGGGGCCGGCAAAAGTAAATTGCTGGAGGTGATTGCCGGTCTGCTCAGGAATCAGTCTGGTAGGATTATTTTTGGAGGACGGGATTTAGGTACACTCTCGCCGCAGGAGAGGAAAATCGGCTTTGTTTTCCAGGATTACGCCCTTTTTCCACATATGACGGCTGAGGAGAATATTCTCTTTGGCCTGCAATCCCGGCAAGCGCCGTCCCGGGAGCAGACTAAATGGCTTAAGGCTGTGACCGCTGAGCTCAAGATAGATCATCTGCTTGGGCGTTTTCCGGCTGAACTTTCCGGTGGTCAGCAGCAGCGAGTCGCTTTGGCCCGTTGTATGGTTTTACGCCCTGAAGTGCTTTTACTGGATGAGCCTCTCTCCGCCCTTGATGCCGCTAGTCGTGAACGGCTAGCCCTGCTCATGAAAAAGATTCAGAAAAAATATCGAGTGACTATGCTTTATGTCACCCATGATCATAATGAAGCTCGTTTCATGGGAGATCAAGTGTTGGTTGTCGACCGGGGCCGGGCGGTTCAGATGGGAAGCCCTGAGGAGATCTTTTCGCGGCCGATCTCTCGTTTTGTCGCCCATTTCACAGCCACCAGAAATATTCTACCGGGCCGGATTCGGGAGCGTTGCGGGGTGGGACAGGCTTTAGTGGAGGTCGTCGGCGTTCAACTTATGTCAACCTCTTTTCCGGTGCAGGGAGATGAGGTCTGGGTCTGCATCCGGCCGGAGCATTTCAGTTTTGTTGAGGCCTCATCTGCAGTGTCGCTGCAAATATCCGACAAAATATCCGATGAAATGAGCGCTGAAAATCTTATTTCCGGCTATCGGATCTCTCAGATTATTCCTCAGAGCGGGGTCACCGTCCTGGTTGAGTTGATGAGGCGGAGAGAACGCCTGATGGTGTTTGCCTCCAATCGCAGAGTTGAGGAGTGGGGTCTGTTAGTTGGTCTTGAGGTCTCACTCAGCGTGGCTGGCAGCCATGTTCATTGCCTATCACGGCAACCAAGGGATATTTATTGCCGACCGCAATGATCTCAACCGAGGTGGTGCGGGCAAGGCTCAAAAAATTAATGCGAATTCCGGGGACACGAATTTCGGGGACACCTTACTTAATTTGGTTGCGGTTATTTATCTGTATAGAGATTCAATCCTATTTGAATTCATCGGAAAGTAATTCGCAGTCAAATGGTTAACTTTTTATCAAATTTTTAGCAGAAAAAAGGGATGAAAGCAACTTTTTTCATGGCGGCATTAATAATTATGTTGCCATGAAGCGCAGTCAGCCATCATCCCAATTTGTCAGTTTTGCCAACACTTTAAGGTTTAGAAGGCATAAACAAAATTAAATATGACGTTTTGTCCTTCGGTTTTGTTCTTGGCATCCATTTCAAACTGGGTTCGCAGGGTGAAAAACATATTCTTATAGTTGTACCAGAGACCCGGTCCGATGGCAAAGACTTCACTGTGATTACCCTCATCGGCTTTCAACAGATCACGTACAGGTGCCGGAATGCTGCTATCTATGTCATAATCATCATTACTGACTTGTTTGTAATAGTAACCACTCAGTCCAACTCTAAAGCTTTTACTGAAACCATAGGAGAGACTGTAATCGAAATGGAACTCATCTCCGGGTGTGCGGTCGACATTAAACCCGTAGACAGTAGGACAATCATCTTGCTTGGTGTTGAAATCATACATGAATTTAGCTGAGAATTCCCAAGTCGGAGTCGGCATATAGGTGACCGCAAAGACTGGTTCGAAAGTCCAAAAGTTGTGACTGACGCCAGCTAGATCACCTTTATCATAACCAGTTGGGATATAGATGTCAGGTAGAGATAATACCGTGTGAAGTTTTCCTTTAAGAAAATGATGAGCGAGAATGAAGGGGCTCCAGATTATATAGGGAACATCCGTATCGTCGTATCTTTTCTTACCTTTGGGGCCGAGTGGGGCTTTGAAATCGAGGCTGACATCAAGCAGTGGGAGAAAGACGTGCTGACCATAGTTGCCGCCTAAGATCTTTTTTTCGCTAATCCATATAAACCTTAAAACTTCGGCCCACACGGTAAGATCATCGAAAACATCAATATTATTTCCATGATCATCTTTCATGTCACTGGCATGGTAATAGTAAACATAATTTTTTAGATAGAAGCCTGGTGGCGGAGCGGCTCCAACCATGAAAGATTCTACCCCGTTAGGGTAGCTGCCCCCGCCACCGGCTTCGACGTTGGAAGGGTTAAGCAACAAAAATGTAAAGAGCAGTATTCCCAGTACCGTCAATCCAAATTTCGACCTATGCTTCATCCTTCGTCTCCTAGCTTTTCCAGCGTTTAAAAAGATTATGTATTATGCCGAAATTGTCCAGCACTTTACCAACTGTTTGGTTAATAATGTCGTCAATGGTTTTAGGATTATGAGAAAAAGAGGGCGTCGGCGGCAGCATGGTAGCTCCATATTGGGTCACCTTGGTCATTAATTCCAGATGTCCAAGGTGTAGGGGGGTTTCCCGTAGGACGATTATCAGTTTGCGTCTCTCTTTTAAACAGACGTCTGCCGCGCGAATCAGCAGGTTGTCGTTATATGAGTTGGCAACCCCAGATAGTGATTTAATTGAGCAGGGCGCAATAATCATTCCTTCCGTTAGAAACGAGCCGCTTGAGATTGCTGCGCTAAGGTTATTTATAGGGTGGACAATGTCAGCCAGTTTTAAGACTTCATCAGGATCTCGACCACTTTCATGGAGAATGATCTCTTTGGCTATATTTGAAATTACCAGATGGGTTTCTATTTCACTATAGCTTTGCAGGGTTTCCAGTAACCTGATCCCGTAGATAGTTCCAGAAGCTCCGGAAATACCAATTATAATCTTTCTTTTTCCCATTATTTTCAAAATTAATTAATAAGTAATTTATTGATTTATAAAAACTGCTATTTTATCGGTTAGAGAAACCCACAGTTTACGTAAAATATCAATATCTGCTAAAGTCAAATGGTCGTAATGAACCCCGGCGATGACGGCTATATTGCGCTTGGTGGCAGTCGCCAACTTTTCACTGACATATTTTGCCAGCTCATCCTCTTTATGACCGAGCATGGTTAAAATTGAAGAGGTAGCACTTATGCAGTTTTGGTCCTGAAGGCTTGGCCGTGGGACTGCCAGTCCGATTGCTCCTATGTGATCTCTGCCACCGCTAACCACCACAATTACATCATCGTTATCTAAAGACAATATGGTTCCTTGCAGAGAGTACCCACTCTTTTTTTCACTGTAAATCGATTCAATATTTTTCATGGCTTAAAAAAATGAGGTGTAACTGCCTGGCGACAGAGTGTGTACCCTGATTACCTTTTGTTGTACATCTCTTGATAATACTTTTGATAACTGCCGTCTCGCACCTGGTTGAGCCACTCCTGATTGTCGAGGTACCAGTCGATCGTCATCTCCATGCCTTTGGCTAAACCGGTTTGCGGTTCCCAATCTAAATCCTCTTTAATCTTCTTGGCATCAATGGCGTAACGCTGATCGTGCCCTTGGCGATCACCAACAAACGTGATCAGGGTCTCGCGGGCTCGGCCATCAGCTAAAGGGCCGAGACGGCGATCCAGAGATCTGCATAAAAGTCTTACCAGCTCGATGTTCTCCATCTCATTGTGGCCGCCGATGTTGTAGGTTTCATTTGTCTTTGCAGCTCTCATTACCAGTTCCAGAGCCCGGCAATGATCCTCGACATAGAGCCAGTCGCGGATATTTTTCCCGTCTCCATAGACTGGCAGCTCGCGGCCCTCAAGGGCGTTACTGATCATCAGTGGAATCAGTTTTTCGGGAAACTGAAAAGGGCCGTAATTATTTGAGCAGTTGGTGATCAGGGTGTCGAGATTGTAGGTGTGGTGATAGGCCCGAACCAGGTGGTCGGCCGAAGCCTTGCTTGCCGCGTAGGGGCTGTTGGGGCTGTAGGGGGTCGTTTCGGTAAAGTAGCCTTCCGCTCCCAGAGAGCCGTAGACCTCATCAGTTGAGACCTGAAGAAAACGGCACTTGTGGCCGGTCGAGCAGTAAGCCCGAAAAGCTTCCAGCATCGTAAAGGTGCCGACGATATTGGTCTCAATAAAGGCGGCCGGTCCGGTAATGCTGCGGTCAACATGGGATTCTGCGGCAAAATTTACGATAAAATCCGGTTTCTCTCTCAGCAAAAGGTCGTCGATCAGCTTCCGGTTGCCGATATCGCCATGGAAGAAGAGGTAGCGTTGGTCGGATTCAATCTCCGTAAGGTTTTTCGGGTTACCGGCGTATGTGACGGCATCGAGGTTGATAACCTTATAGTCAGAGAAAGCATTAAGCAGAAGTTGGATGAAATTGGTGCCGATAAAGCCAAGTCCGCCAGTAACCAAAATTGTTTTCATGGTAATTGTTGTCCTTCTAACCTATATCACTTGATTGGGTTGTTCACCCTTCTATCTCTTCCTGTAAAATATCTTCAAGATAGTCGCGGTAGGGGGAGTTTGGCATCTTTTGCAGGGCTTTTTCCAGACCGTTTCGGTCGATAAAGCCCATGTGCCAAGCGACTTCTTCGAGACAGCCGAATTTTAAACCTTGGCGTTGCTCCAAAGTGCCGATGAAGTGGCTGGCTTCGAGCAGGCTCTGATGGGTGCCGGTATCGAGCCAGGCGACGCCACGGCCGATCTTTCTGACCTGGAGTTCATTTTTTTCAAGGTAGATGCGGTTGAGGTCGGTAATCTCCAGTTCGCCGCGAGCCGAAGGCTGCATAGCGGCGGCAAGATCAGCAACCTGGTGGTCGTAGACGTAAAGTCCGGGGACCGCAAAATTGGATTTTGGCTGCTGAGGTTTCTCCTCCAGGCTGATGGCCCGGCCGGTTTTGTCAAATTCGACAACCCCGTAGCGCTCCGGATCTTTGACATTGTAACCGTAGACCAAAGCACCGCTGGAAAAATCGCGGATTGAATCGAGGAAATGGTTTTTGCCGTAGAAGATGTTGTCGCCAAGAATCAGGCAGACCGGCTGGTGGTCAATGAAATCACGGCCTAGGGTAAAAGCTTGAGCAATCCCTTCAGGATGTTCCTGGGCCGTGTAGGAAATCTCGATACCAAGATCGGAACCGTCACCCAGCAGCTCTTTAAAACGTGGCAGATCATGCGGGGTTGAGATGATCAGAACCTCACGAATACCAGCCATCATAATAGTTGATAACGGGTAGTAGATCATCGGTTTGTCGTAGATCGGCATCAACTGTTTGCTCGCCACTTTGGTCAGCGGGTAGAGTCGGCTGCCGGCTCCGCCGGCCAGGATAATTCCTTTGGTTACAGGCATGTCTGGTCTTGATCCTTTTTTACTTGCCACAAAATTCGAGTTTTTCTTTTTTTAGAAAAGCGTTGACTCCAATACCGAAGTCACGGGTTCCTGAGGCGGCGATAATTCCCTGGCGCTCGTTTTCGAGATGTTCAGTCAAAGAGAGTCCCGGCATTTTCGCCAGTAAATCCTTGGTTAAGGCTTGAGCCCGGCGGGGGCCGCGACTTAAAGAGTGAACTAATTCCAGAGCTGTTTCCTGAGCTTCGCTACTTTTGACAAAACGGCTGACCAGGCCGATCTCGGCTGCTTTAGCTCCATCAATCCGGCCATTGGTGAGAAAGAAGTCAGCGGCTCTTGGGCGGCCCAGAGCTTCAATAACGGCAAAACTGCTGCCACCGTCGGGAACTGCGCCGATGCCGATGTAGCCGGCGACAAAGAGCGCGTTTTCCGTAGCCAGACTGATATCGGCGGCCAGGGCCAGGCCCACACCTGCTCCGGCGCAAACTCCGTCAACTAAAGAGACAAATATTTTGTCCATTCGGCGTAAGGCTAGAGCCGTGGAGTTTAAAGTGGCTGAAAGCTCTTCAATGGTGTCGGAAATGTTGCCCTGGTCAAGGCCCCGCTGAAAACTCAAAAGATCACCGCCTCCAGAAAATATCGGCCCTTCGGCTTCCAGGAGTATGGCTTTAACCTCATCATCCCAACGCAGACTGCGGACGGCGGCCCAGAGTTCTCCAGCCATTTCAGAACTGTAGGCGTTGGCTTTTTTCGGTTGACTTAGTCGCAGACGGGCATAGCCATCTTTTTTTTCAATCGTTACAGTTTTTTGCATGGTCGTTAAATCCTTTTTTAGTGCTCTGATAAGAGCACTTATCTTGCGGGCAATGTCAGCGTTAGTGAAGCTATACTTCTTGGAGTTCTCGATTTTATCAACAAAGATCTCTTCTAAGGCGCCTACATACTCAATTGCTGGTAAGCTTGTCAACTTTTAAGAGTTTTCCGGTTGAAGATTTTTTGCCTGAGGCGGAGAAAATCTCTCAAAAAATACTTGACAGCTCAACGCCTCTAAGCTATAAGCCCCTCACTTTGTTCCTCGGTAGCTCAGTCGGTAGAGCGGGTGGCTGTTAACCACTAGGTCGGCGGTTCGAGCCCGTCCCGGGGAGCCAGATATCAAAACGGCTGTTTTCTTCATTGAAAACAGCCGTTTCTGGTTTTGGGGAAATGATATAATACATTATTATCATAATGTATTATGTTTCATTCATTACGATAGTGTAAATTGAAGTGCTTTTCAAAATGGCCGTTTTCTTCACAGAAAGCGGCCATTTTTTTTGAGCGAGCCCCAAGGTTAAAAAAGCGTCCCGATATCATTCGGGACGCTTTTACAGGCAAAAAGTTGTTTGCGCATTGACATCGGTATGAGGACGCTCCAGGCACCTTTCTTGGAGCCTGGAGCGTCAAAAAAGCACCAAAACCTTACTGGACTCTACCGAGCTCTTCTATATGCATTTATCATAATGGTAAGTACGGTAATGATTGTAATTACCAGAAATCCCAGTGAAATGGGGCGTTGGAAAAAGATGCCGAAATTGCCGTCAAACATGATCAGTGACTGGCGCAGTGAATTTTCCAGCATTGGACCCAGAATAAAACCGATAAGAAGTGTGGCCGGAGGATAATCGAGCTTTCGCATCAAAAAACCAATAATTCCGAAGGCGAACATGACACCGACATCAAACATGCTGTTGTCGCAGGCATAGGTGCCGACAAAACAAAGGATAAGGATGATTGGATAAAGTATGGCGTCCGGTACCTTGAGAATATTGCGGGCTATTTTGATGCTTAGACCGCCTACCAGTAAATTGCCGGCATTACAGATCATTAGCCCAATAAAAAGCGCATAAATGATACTGCCGTGCTCCTGAAACATCATAGGCCCGGGAGCTATGCCATGAATCATAAAAGCTCCCAAAATAATAGCGGTGATAATATCTCCAGGAATACCCAGGGTGAGAAGTGGAATAAGGGTGGCGCCACAGACTGCGCTGTTTCCTGATTCCGCCGCGGCGACGCCGTCAAGAGATCCCTGACCGAATGTCTCCGGGTGTTTTGATACTTTGCGGGCCATTCCATAATTTAGAAAAGCAGTAATAGTTGAACCTATGCCGGGGATTGCCCCGAGGAAGGTTCCCAAGGCAGTGCCGCGGGCGATGGAGCGTAAGCAACCGCGCATCTCTTTCCAGTTTACGTTATTATCTGCTGGATGAGGGGAAATTTTCACTTTGATTGTACGCGCATCCTGATTCTGGTTGTTTTCCACTTTTAACAGGATTTCTGCAACAGCGAAAAGGCCGATCAGCATGGGAATCAGGCCGATACCTTTGAGTATATCAATGTAGCCGAAAGTATAGCGAGAGAGGCCGGCAACCGGATCCATACCGATGGTAGCAAAGAAAAGACCCAAAGTTGCAGCTATTAGACCTTTGAGCAGGGATTTTCCGGAGACCGCGGCAATAATGGTCAACGAAAAGAGTACCAGGGAGAAGATTTCCGGTGGGCCGAATCGTAGCGCTATCAAGGCCAGAGGTGGGGCAACCAGGATTAATATAAGATCACTGCCGGTGTCGGCGATGACCGATGAGTAGAGGGCGATTTTCATTGCTTTGACGGCTTGTCCTTTTTTGGCCATAGGGTAGCCGTCAAGGGCGGTTGCCGACGCCGCTGGAGTTCCCGGGGTGTTAATCAGGATTGCGGATATTGATCCCCCAAACATTCCTCCCTTGTATACACCTAATAACAGAGCCAGGGCCGGAACCGGCTGCATGGTGAAGGTTAACGGAACTATCAAGGCGATTGCCATGGTTACGGTTAAACCCGGAATTGAACCGACAAAGACACCCACTCCAAGGCCGAGAAAGACAAACATGATGTTCTCCCAGCAGAACATCAATTGGTAGCCATGAAGAAGTTGTTCCAGCATTTTTTAGCCTTTGAAAATGGTGCCGACAGGCAGCATGACAAACATTATTTTGGCAAAAAACCAGTAAAGAAATACCGCGAAACTTGTTGAAAGCACAATGATGGTAGTCCAGTTACGAACGCCGAAAAAAAACAGGTAAATGGCTAAAGCCAGAAATGTTGCTGGTATATAACCGATTAATGAGGTTGAGATCATATAGAGGATGAAAAAAGATATGGCAATGAAGAGTCTTAAGGAGAAAAGTGGTGCCATTTTGCCACTGGGAATAAGTTGTGATTTAAAAGTTTCTGCCAGTAACATTAGAAAGCTTAAAAGACCCAGGATGATGGTAATGAGGTTGGGCACGAATGACGGATCTTGAGCTGCTTCAATTCCCCCCTTTTCAACTGCCATCGGGGTTATGAAGAAAAAAAGCAGCAAAGAAAAAATGAGCAAAAGAAGGCTGAATAATTGGTTTCGGGAATATGTTTTCATTCTTTGAAGCCTGTTTTTTAAAAAGAAAGCCAAAACGGTTGGACGCAGACCGTTTTGGCTTTCTTTTTCTTCAATATTTTTTCAGTCCGATTTTTTCAAGAACTTTACCGTAAAAAATTTGTTGTTTTTGCAGGATTTTCTTTAGGCTTTCACCATCAAGATAAGCCGGTTTTTCACCTAGTTTGCTGAAAAGATCTCTGAAGGACTTGTCGGCCATAATTTTTTTGAAGCCATTATGCAGGGCGTCTTTAACTTCTGTTGGCACTCCTTTAGGAATAAAAAGGGCGCGTGTGGAGCTGTCGGAAAAGTCAATGCCTTTTTCCTTAAGTGTCGGAATGTCGGGAAGTTCCGCTAGCCGTTTTTCAGAAAATACCGCTAACGCGCGCATTTTTCCACTTTTAATATAGGAGAGGCATTCTGAAGGGATTGCCCCAAAACAAGCTGCATGGCCGCCCAGGATAGCGGCGGTTGCTTTGGCGCAACCTTTAAATGGAATATGACTCAGTTTAATGTCGGCTTTCATAGCGAAACCTTCCATGGAAATATGGGTTGAGGTTCCCGGCCCTGAACTGCCGTATTTAATGCCACCTGGATTTTTCTTGGCGTAGGAGATAAATTCATCCAAAGTATTCCAGGGCTGTTGGCTGCCAACGACAAGAATCCTTGGAGAATCACTGACCCGTATCAAAGGTTCCAGATCGGTAAAAGTGTAGGGCGTTTTTGTCATGTAGGGTTTAATTACGGTTACTGCTGGTACGGCAAAGAGAAGGGTGTAGCCGTCAGGACGGGATTTGGCGACAAATGCGGTGCCAACAGCTCCTCCGCCTCCGGATTTGTTAGCCACTACCACTGGTTGTCCCAAGTATTGCTTCGCTACCGAAGTCATGGTGCGGGCCTGTAGGTCAGTACCGCCGCCAGCGGAGTAGGGGACAACGATGGTTATAGGTTTACTTGGAAAATTGCCGGCAATGCTAGTGCCGCATAGCGTTACCATTACCATTAAAATTGTAATCAGAGTTGTGCGCAAAATGTTTTTTGACAAATCCATACTTTTATCCCCCTTTAGTTATAGGTTATAGGTTATAGGTTAA
>JAYEMC010000324.1:0-2320 GCA_034717935.1 Pseudomonadota bacterium
GCCGTTCATCGACAGTTAGCTTTTGCTCTTTGGCAATCTGGTCATTTTTATATACCTGCGCCAGGTTTTCAAGTACATACTGGCATTCATCCGGAAAGTTTTGTAAAATTTCGACAAAACTTCTACGCCCATGAGACAAACAATTGGCCAGCATTGTATTCAAATTATTTCAGCCAGTGCCGGCAGCGGCAAAACCTACAGGTTGGCGGAGCTTCTGGAAGAGGAAGTACGCGCTAAAAGAGCGCGGCCGGACGCTATTCTGGCGACAACGTTTACCAAAAAAGCCGCCGCCGAGTTACAGGAACGGGTGCGTACCCGATTGCTGGCGGCGGGGCTTAAAACCGAGGCCCAGCAACTTTTTGCTTCGCGGATCGGGACGGTGAACTCCGTTTGCGGGAGCTTGCTTACTGATTTTGCTTTCGATTTAGGGATCTCTCCCGATCAGAAAGTGCTTGAAGAGAAGGCGGTTTCCGGGGCTATCAATCGAGCTTTGGCCCGGGTTGTTGATAAGGCGGCGACACAGGAACTTTTGGCTCTGGAACGTCGCTTTCCCGGTACCGAATCGCGTAAGATGATTGAGACAATTATTGCCAAGGCCCGGGCTAATGGTTTGAGCGGGGACGAGCTTTTGCAATCCGGGGAAAAATCGATTGCCGGATTTGAGGAGTTATTTGGTAATGTTATTGTTGATCAGAAGTCCGGTCAATTGGAGAAAAAACTGGTTTGCGCGATCAATACTTTTTTAAAAAATATTGACCCTGAATTTGATACCACTAAAACAACCCGTGACGCGGTTACACTTGTGAATAAGTTGAAAACGCGTATAGAGCAGCAAAAGGAGTTGCCTTGGGCGGAGTGGTTACGGCTGGCCCGGTTAAAAAACAGGGGCTGAATCAAAAGAGCTGGTTGAGCCCCTGCAGCTGGCGGCAGCTGTACATGACCAGCATCCAGAACTCCGTCAGGATGCGGCCCGCTTGATAAGTCTGGTTTTTGCACTGGCAGCAAAAACTCTGGATGCCTACCAGGAGTATAAACGGGAATGGGGCGTGGTCGATTTTACGGATCAGGAGGCTTTGACCTTAAAACTTCTTGATATGGAGCGCCCGGCCCGAATTCTCAAAGAGCAGCTTGATCTGGTATTGGTTGATGAATTTCAGGATACGAGCCCGATTCAGTTGGCGATCTTTTTGAAATTGGCGAATCTGGCTCGAAAATCTGTTTGGGTCGGGGATCAAAAACAGGCTATTTACGGTTTTCGTGATGCTGATCCGTCTCTGATGGATGCCGCGATCAGTGGTATTTTGCAGGATCAGGAGCCTGAAACTTTGCCCTGGTCCTGGCGCAGTCTGCCGGATCTGGTCGATTCGAGTTCCGATATTTTTGTCCAGGCTTTTGCCAATCAGGATTTTCCTGAATCCCGCGTGCGTCTGGCCCCGGCACTGAAACTTGCACAGAAGGTGCCGCAAGGCCTAGGTGTTTATGAATATTGGGAACTTGAGAGTAAGAATCAGCCCAATGATGCTTTGGCGTTAGCAAATCTGGTTCGAGGTTTCCTGGCCGACAAGAAAAATCACATTCGTGATCCAAAAAGCGGGCAAAAACGTCGGGCTCAAGGTGGGGATATGGCAATTTTGTGTCGTACTCATGATGTTTGCGAGGCGGTAGCCGAGGCCCTTGAGGAGCAAGGTATTGAGGCGGTTTTACCCCGCTCGGGATTGCTCTCTTGTCCGGAGATTATTTTGACGCTGGCAGGTGTAAGGTTGCTGGTTGATGGCAAAGATTCGTTGGCCCGGGCGGAGATCGCCCGCCTGCTCGATAATCCCTCCGACCATGACGCTTGGTTGCAAAAGGCTCTAAGTAAACCTTTTGCTCAAGGCTTCGATCTTGATCTTTTTACACGACTTGAGCAAGTAAAAGAGGCTTTGCATCTGGCCGCCCCACTAGAGTTGCTGGATGCGGCAATGACCGTGATGCGGATTCGTAATTTTTGTCCGGCCTGGGGAAATTCCGAGTTGCGTCTGGCCAACCTCGACAGTCTGCGAGCGCTTTGTGTCACATATATAGAGGAGTGTCGGGGTGAAGGTCGCGGGGCGAGTCCGGCCGGGAGGCTTGCTTATCTGGACAGTCTAAAGGCAGAAGGTACTGACGCCAGGGCCGTGGTTCAAAATGTGGATACGGTGCAAGTTTTGACCTGGCATGGCGCTAAAGGTCTGGAGTGGCCGGTGACGCTTCTTTTTCAACTGGAGAAGGTCTTTCCGGCTCTGCCTCTGGGCGTCAATGTGGTCAGTGAGAGTAAATTCAGCTTAGATGATCCTTTGGC
>JAYEMC010000325.1:0-2310 GCA_034717935.1 Pseudomonadota bacterium
ATCATAAAAGATCAGACCGGTTAATACCGGGCCCGGTGGCGGCAAGAGGCGTAAGGTCGCCTGGCTGACGACACCAAGGGTGCCTTCCGAGCCGATGAAAAGGTCGATAATATCCATAGCTTGCAGGTTGAAATAGCCGGCGGAGTTTTTTACTTCAGGCATGGAGTAGTCAGGCAGTTTCAGGCATGTTGTTTGGCCGTTGGTGTGTTCGAGTTTAAGTTTACCTGATTCGTTGAAAAAGTTTTCTCCCCGACGTAACACCAATACCTCGCCGTTCATTAATACAACTCTTAATTGCTCTATATAATGTCTGGTCGAGCCATATTTAAAGGCCCGGCTACCGGAGGCGTCAGTATTAATGTTGCCGCCGATTGAGGAGGAACTTTCGGTCGGGTTGACGGGATAGAAAAAACCGGCTCTTTCGGCAGCTTGATTGATCTCACTGATAGTTGCGCCCGGCTCGACCTCCATAAGCGTCTTTTTGTTGCCTTTGTCGATGATCTTTTTCGGGGTTTCGATTCGGTTCATACGTTCGGTCGAGATGACAAAACCACTCTTTGCAACCGCCCCGGCGACCAGTCCGGTACCCGAACCTCTTAACGTTGTCGGGTTTTTTCGTTGTCCGGCGGCAACCAGGAGAGCCGCAATTTCCGCCTCATTGCGCGGGAAAAAGACACCCTTCAGGCGGCCGTTAATCCGGGATTCGTCCGTATTGTAATTCTCAATTCCCTCATCAGAAGAACGAAAGGGGATTGAGTTGGTCGGGGGCTGGGTTTTTGTTGAAACTGTTTTGACGGTTTTAATCAACATGGGGTGTTGTCCAGTTTGCCGGGTTAGGTTCTATTGTTATTGCTTCTACTAAGGTTGACACGGAACAGCAAGTTTTTTGTCGTTTATTTGACTTTCACCTGCCGGTCTGTTAGGGTCGGGACCTGATTTTTCCATCGATTTTGTGGAGTGCTAATGAAGATAGTTATTTCCGGTTCCGGTGAAGTCGGATTCCATCTCGCCGAACAGCTCGTGACCAGTCACCAGGACGTGGTTCTGATTGAGAAGGATCCCCATAGGGCAAAATTTGTTGCTGACCATCTCGACTGTATGGTGGTTACGGGTGAGGGGAGTAACCCGGAAATCCTGGCTGAGGCCGGGATTGACGGGGCCGATACCTTTATCGCGGTTTCCAACCTTGATGAAGTCAATATCGTCTCCTGCCTGGTGGTTGCCAATGAGTTTAAAGTAAAGACCAAGATTGCTCGGGTACGAAGTCTGCAATATCGACGTAGCGGCATTCTGAAACACTCCTTGCTGGGGATTGACTATGTTGTAAATCCTGAGATTGAGGCGGCTCGCGCGATCATGAATATAGTTGCGCATGGAGCTACCGGTGAAGTTTTGGTTTTTGAGGATACCGATATTCAACTGCGTAATATTTTTGTTGATGAGATGTCACCTTTTCGAGATAAGAATTTGCGTGAGATTCGTAAGGAAATCAATGATAATTTTATCATCGCCGGTATCAGTCGGGATGATGAGGTAATTATTCCTTATGGTGACACCAAAATTACAGAAGGGGATCGGGTTTACCTTGTTGCCAGTACCCATAATATGGAACGAATTTTGGCTCGTACCGGTCGCTTTCGTCACAAATTGCACAATGTTCTCGTTGTCGGCGGGGGTAAGATCGGTTGTTATATCACTGAATTTTTGCTTGGTACCGGTCGCAGTGTCAAGCTGGTCGAAAAAGATTATAAGCATTGTAAGTATTTAGCTGAGCGCTTTCCTGAGGCTTTGGTGATTAACGAGGATATTTCGGATGAGAAGCTGTTTGAGGATGAACAACTGCATGCCTCCGACCTGATTGTGATTACAACTCACGACGAAGCCCTCAACATGTTGACCGCCATATATGCCAAAAGTCTTGGTGTTAAGCGGGTTGTACCGGTAGTCAATAAGTCAAATTATCTAAATATGGCTGATAAACTCGGTATTGATGCGACGGTCAGTCCGAAAGCGAGTTCCGTCAGCGCTATTCTCAAATATGTGCGGCGCGGTAATATTAAACGGGTTCACTCGATCTTTGAAGGCAAAGCCGAGGCGATTGAATTTACCGTCAATTCTGCCAGTAAGATGGCCGGGAAAATGGTTAAAGAGCTGCAGTTGCCGACCGGTTCTTTGGTTGTCGCTATTAATCGTCCGGATGGTTCAAAGAGTAAAAATTTTGTTCCCAACGGCGAATTTGTTATTCAGGCGGGTGATAATGTGGTTACCTTTGCCAAAGCCGAACAGGTTGATTCATTAGAAGAACTTTTC
>JAYEMC010000326.1:0-2305 GCA_034717935.1 Pseudomonadota bacterium
AAATCAGCACTTGCAAAAGGTACTAAAAAACGCTAAAAATAGCACTTCCGAAACCTCCTGAAAATGGCACTTTTAAGTGGCGCCATTAGGGCGGACATGGGTGGCTCCTTTAGGGTGGCCGGTGACACCCCTGTTATTCAGGATAGGGGAGGACCACAAATGTTTAACTTCATGATCTATTTTCTTGCATAGGCTTTTTCCGGATAAATACTTAACCTTTCTTTTTTTCCATGCGTGGCTAACTCCAGGAGCTTCAAATGTAATTTTTTCTTTGTATTTAAGATGATCTTCGTATCCAAGAGAGTATTTTATTTTGAAATAACTATCAAAAGCATCAGTCGGGTGGCTGATTAACTGTACAATATTAATCCTGTAACTTTTACCCAGATTGCTTAGCGTTGTTGCAAGCAAATCTTCAATAATGTTTTTTTTTGAGTATGGTAGCTGGTGAGAGACAGCAAAATAAACAGTTATGCATAAAAGAGTAAAAATGAATAAAATTATTGAGTCTCTTTCAAATGTGTAAGAAATATTATTTTGAGAGTAATAAAAGACCATTGTTAAAATACCAGCTGCCGTAAAAGGTACTATCCTCAGTAAGCCTTCTCCTATAGGTTTACGTCTATAGTTCTGCATGCCCATAATTTATTTTCATCCTCCTTTTTCAGCTGAATTTATTTTGAATTTCCCAAAATGTTATTCTTGAACCATCAAAGTTAACTCTCATTTGTGATCTACATAAATCTTTTCAACTGCATCCAAAGCCTTGTCGAAGTTCTCGGTGTAGCTTAGAATCCCCCTGACCAGGAGTTGTTTTTTGGGGAGCAGGTCTTGCGATAGTACGGGTGAAAAGAGTCGGTAGGTCAGGGATTTCAGGGAGCAGGTGTTGTCGACGACGAGGGCGCCGTAGACATCCTGTTCTTTGGCGATAATGGCAAGGCTGTTTTTTATGAAGTCGGTTTTCGCTTTTGTCGGGATGGTTTTGGTGGTTAAGATATTGTCGATGAAAAAGATATTGCCGGTGGATTTCTCTTCGACGGGGATGTTGTAGCCGTGGAGCAGGCCCTGAATGGTGCCGTGGTTGTCGGTTAACAGGGTGGCGGTGGTTTTTAAAGCGGGATTCTCTTTTGAGTGGGTCGGACTTTGGTAGAGAAGCAGGCGGGTAAGCTCTGCTTTTGTGTAGTGGTAGTGTCCTGGAGATTGAGCGTCCTGCAAATCACAACGGGCGCCGGAGTTGATGAAAGCGGCTATTTCATCAAGATTGTCGCTGGTTGCAATAAGCTCAGTCTTAAAACCGCCCCGATTTCCGGCTTGCGGAACCCCGCTGACCAGTTTCAGGAAAGTTTTCTGCAAAAAATTAAATTTATTCACCGCTACCGCTTTTTTATAGTCAAATATTTTGGCAAAAAAGGAACCCACATCAACTTCTAAAAAAGGATCTGTTCTTCTGAATATATTTAAAGTATGGCCCTTTTCATTGTTCTGGGCATCAAACCAACCAATAGTGCCATCATAGCCGGTTTCAATGGCAAAGGCATGACATGAAAGGTAGACCAGCTGGGCGATCCCCTTTTTAGTGTGTTCAGGATGAACACTTATACCAGTCTGAACAACGACCTTTAAATTTTCTCCGCCAAGATTAAGGGTTTTATTCATACCGTAGGTGATTCCCAAAATCTGGCCCGCTTTATCAGAGATTACCGTGGTTAATCTTTTATCAATCGCGGGTGTATCAAGCAGCCATTTTAGATAGTTGGGCGTGTAGATGAATCGGCTTTTTTTGGGGCCGTTTTTGGCGTGGTAGGTTGCGCGCCAGCATTTGTCGATGAAGGCGGCGAGCCAGTCATAATCGTTGACCGGGTGTGAATCCGGGTAGTCGGCTGCCGTTTTAACGACTAAATCCTTTAACGCCGGATGTTTTGCCAATAATTTCTGCAATTGAGCGTCTAAAATAGTTTGTGTTTTGATCATTTTTCGGTTTCCTGTCTGGAGCTAACTATTCGCCAAGCAAGCCGATTCCTTTAAAGATATTCATAATGTCCTCTGAGAGCGTGTCCCGGGTTACGGCAAAATAGACCGGATACTCCTTGCGGGCCGGGTGTTTCATCTTGTGAAAGGCGATCCCCTTAAAGGCATAGAGTTCACTCTCGGCAAACATCTGGCTGAAAAGATCGGTAAGTTCCGGGTTGTCCTGATAAGGACTGTTACCGACATCGTACAGGGGTGAGAGTCCTAAGGAGATGAACTGAATCTGCTCTTTTTTGAAGATTTCGACCGCTTCGTAGGTGATGTAGGTCATGATATT
>JAYEMC010000327.1:0-11547 GCA_034717935.1 Pseudomonadota bacterium
TTGAGATGGTGTGCTGCCGGGGGTCGCGGTCGGGATCCGAATAGGTATGGAATTGACCGGTCAACTCCACTTCAAGGCCGGTCTCTTCACGAGCCTCACGAACGGCGGCGGCTTCCAGACTTTCACCGTAATCGACAAAACCGCCGGGCAGGGCCCAGCCCGGCGGCGGATTGAGACGTTCAATCAGAACAATACCGCCCGCATAGGAGATCAGGATATCAACGGTCGGCACCGGGTTGTGATACCGACTCTGTTGATAGTTACAGTTAGGACAAAAAAAAGTTTCGCGCATCCGGTTCTCAATTCAATAGCTCGGCAATCCGGGAAGTCAACTGCTGCATCGTATAGGGTTTATCGAGCAGCAGAATGGGGTCGAGCCCTTCAAGTTCATCCCGATCGGTGTAACCGGAAGTGTAGAGAACTTTTATCTGGGGATAATCTTCCCTAATTTTATCAACCATCTCAAGACCATTGATCCCAGACATAATAATATCGGTAAAAACCAGATCAGGGAGCACCGGTAAATCATCAAGAAAGGCCAAGGCCTCTTCACCACTAGCCGCACTCAGAACCTGATAACCTACCAGATCAAGAGCTTCGACCGCGACTTTACGCAAAACCTCTTCATCTTCTACCACTAAAAGAGAGCCCTTGCCGATTATTAAGTTTTGTTCATCCTTCGGTTCCGGCAGAAAATTTTCATCCGCCGTCTTGAGCTCGGGCCAGTAGATCGTAAAGAGAGCTCCCTGCAAACTGTTTTCGACCTCAATCAGGCCATGGTTCTGTTCAACAATACCATAGACGGTCGAAAGACCAAGCCCCGTACCTTTGCCCTGGGCCTTGGTCGTAAAGAAAGGTTCAAAGATATGCTCAAAAAGCTCTTTGGAAATCCCCGGCCCACTATCTTTAATCTGGAGAGAAACATAGGAGCCGGCAACAAACTCGCCCCAACAGGCCAAAGGTCTGTTTTCAAGCGTGATTTTGGCAGTACTGACATCAATCCAACCGACACCTGCCGCCCGCCCATCCTCTTTAACGGCATCAGCGGCATTGACCACGAGATTGATAATAATCTGCTCAACCTGACCGGGATCAGCCAGGATCGGTGACAACTCTTCCTCAAGATTGGTGGTCAAAACAATATCTTCACCAATCAAACGCTTGAGCATCTTCTCCATATCCAAAACTTTGTCATTAAGCTGCAAGACGACCGGCCGAACCACCTGTTTACGGCTGAAGGCAAGAAGCTGACGGGTCAGGTTGGCAGCTCTTAGCCCGGCCTGATGAATCTCATGCAGTTGACGGCGCAGCGGACCGGGATCTTTCAACTTCATCAAAGCCATCTCGCTATAACCGTTGATAATCGTCAGGAGATTATTGAAATCGTGAGCCACCCCCCCTGCCAAACGACCGACCGCCTCCATCTTCTGGGCCTGCTGATACTGTTCGGAAAGTTTTTTCCGTTCACTGATATCGAAACAAAAATGGGTCAGGGCGACAATTTTTCCCTGCGGGTCGAAAATCGGCGAAACCGAAACAATAAAGGTGCGCCCCTTTTGCAAATGCATGATCTCGACACTTCGAGCTCGACCATCAGCCAGTACATGAGGCACCGGACAGTCGGCACAAGGTTCTTTCTCCCCAAACAGATCATAACAGTGCAGACCGACAACCTCACCAGACTCTTTACCCACCATAGCGGCGGCTGCACGATTGGCCTTCAAAACAGAAAAATCAGACCCCAATAAAGTGATCGGCCCGGCTACTGCATCAAACGTGGTATCCCAGGAACGCTCGGCTTCGCGACAGCGCTCCAAAGTACGCTGCAACTCTTGATCAAGATCAATACATGATGCGGCACAGCGAAAACAGCGCCAATGATTACCGGCGATAAGCAAGAGGCCGCTACCCCAAAGCAGCAAAACCGACAAATTCTGCAAGTCTTGCAACAGGAAACCAAGAGCGAACCAGACAACCAGCAAGGAACCGGTATAGATCCAGAGATTTTTATTTTTGTCATCTTCTTTCTTCTGCATATTTTGTAAATACCTAACCCAACACGTAGCCGAATCAAAAATGTTGCTTTTATTTGTGTTAATTTGTGTCCATTTGTGGTTCCGCTTTTTTAACCACAAATTAACACAAATTTTGTCAATACAACCTGTCAACCAGAGCCAACTCCTCTTGCCGGTTGTTAACCTCGCCGTCGAGGCGGGCGTCTCTGACCTGATCAAGGATTTTCCTGAATTGGGGGCCGGGAGTCAAACCGGCCGCAATCAGATCGTTACCGTTAATTTCGATTTCAACAAACTGGAGCCGGGTAATATAGTTGGAAAGGGCTTTTTTGACCTCCTGATTCTCATGACCAGCCATGATATAGAGCAGGATCTCAAGCGGCAGGTCAAAGAGCCGTGCGTAAATTTCGGAGTTACGATAAGCTTTGCCCGCCCGGCATAGACGACCAAGTTCAGCCGCCGCCTCAATCCCGCGGCGTCGGAGAGCGACAAAACGCTCTCCGGCATTCTCATCAAAACCTAAGCGCAGAGCACAATAGTGAGCCTGATTCGCGTTCAAACCATTGATAAAGCAGAGAAAGTAGACGCGCCAGACTTCAAGTTTCTCCTCAAGATAGAGATACTCATACCAGGAAACCACCTTTTTGGCCGCCATCAAGAGCGCCTGACGAGGCCGCTCTTTGACCTGTTTTTTCAGTTCGGGAAAAATTTCATGCCAGAGTTTGAGCTCGCTCATCCGGGCAAAGATCGGTAGCGGGTCGGACTCGGCGCAGATCAGTTTCAATTCATGGAGAATGCGAAAACCCGAGAGCCGCCGGACAAAACCTATCTTGATCGCGTTATGAATCAGGTGCAAACTCTGGCGACCGATCGAAAAAGCAAATTTCTGCTCAAAACGGATCGCCCGAAAGATTCGGGTCGGATCCTCAACAAAACTTAAATTATGCAAAACCCTGACGCTACGCTCCTTGATATCACGCCCTGCGCCAAAATAATCACGCATCTCGCCGTAACTCTTGCGGTTCAACGAGACAACCAGCGTGTTAATCGTAAAATCACGCCGGTAAAGATCTACTTTTAAGGAACTTTTTTCAACTTTCGGGAGCGTGGCGGGAGCGTCGTAGTACTCCATCCGGGTACTCGCAATATCGAGTTTATGCCCCGCTCTCGTCAAAATAACCGCCGTCCGAAAGGGTTCATGACAATGGCAGCGGCAGGTGTAACGCTTACTATAGGCTCGGGCCAGGGCGATGCCATCGCCTTCAACAACAATATCGATATCAAGGTTCGGACGCCGCAACATCAAATCGCGCACAACCCCGCCAACCAAAAAAAGATTAAGCTTAAGTTCATCGGCCAATTCGCCCAACTCTCTAAGAATCCGGATCAGATCAACAGGAAAACTCTCGTTCATCAAGCCATTGACATTTTTCCGCCGGAGCTTACGCGGCCCGTCTCGGCCCACTTCAAAGCTCTCGCCCTGCTCCTCCTGATCATAGAGAGCTCTAAGCAGATCTTTGCGGGTAATCGCCCCAATGATCGCTTGATCTTCATCAACCACCGGCAAAAAACGCTGATTGCGCCCGACAATCAACTCTTTGACCTGATTAAGATCGGCTTGGGGAGAAATCGGCTCATAATCGGTGGTCATATATTCACTGACATCAAGCTCCTTAAGACCATGGTAAAGAGCCTTTTCCACGACCTGGCGTGAAATAATACCGGTAAGCCTTGAATTTTTTTCATCAATAACCGGCAACACATTGATATTATAACGAGTCAACACTTCCGCCGCCTTGGTCAGCGGTGTCGTTGGGGTAATCGTCAAAACCGGAGAGGTCATCAGATCGGCGGCAATCAGGGGCGGCACCACCTCTTCTTCAAGGAGCTCCAACAGGCGTTCCCGGCACTGAATCAAAGTCAGCTCCCGAGTCACCGCCGCCGCATAGTGGTGCCCGCCGCCGCCAAAATGGGCCAGCAGACGACCCATATCAAGGGCCGGGCTTCGACTCCGGCCAATCAGATAGATTTTATCATCAAGGCGCAAAAGGGCGATCACGACCTCAAGCCGCTCAATATCACGTAAACGATGCACCACCATCGCCACATCCGAGATATAGTGATCGCGCCCGGCCTCGACCAGAACCACCTTCTGACCACGCGGATAGATCGTTAACTGCGAAGATAATAGATCGTTGAGCAGAGAGATATGTTCTCGATCAAGGGGATTATTGATAACCTCGGCCACGGTTTCAAGATTGCCACCTTGTTCGAGAAGCCAGGCGGCAGCCATAAAATCACGACCCGTAGTTCCCTGAAAAGTCAGAGAACCGGTATCCTCATAAAGACCGATCAGCATCACCGTCGCCTCATCGGCTGAAACGATAAGCCCTTGCTCGCGCAATTTCTCCGTCATCAGGCTGACTACCGCCCCAACCTCGGCGACCTCGCTTAAAGAGAGCCCCTCAAGATCATCTGTGGTTGCCGGATGGTGATCATAAACAATAACCTCAACCTCCGGCCGGGCCGCAATCTCGGCAAAAGGGCCGATCCGACTTTTCTGACAGGTATCAACAACAATCAAGCGTTTTATCTCCGCCAAGTCAATATCTTTAAGCCGTTTAAAAGGGAAAACATAGCTGTAGGAGTGGAGAAAAAAATCGTGCAGGCTCCGTTCCGGGCTGCCGGGCAGCACCATCACGGCTTGCGGATAGAGATGACTGGCCGCCAGCATCGCCGCCAAACCGTCAAAATCGGTATTGATATGTGAAGTAATTACTTCTGTCATCCTTCCTAATCCCTCTCACGGGGATGATAACGCTGATAAACCTCTTTCAGACGTTCAGCGTCGACCTGGGTATAGATCTGGGTGGTGGCCAGATCGGCATGGCCCAAAAGGGTCTGGACAATCCTTAAGTCAGCCCCGCCGGAGAGCAGATGGGTGGCAAAGGAGTGGCGCAAAAGATGCGGATAAACCTCCTGTTTAATTCCGGCTTTTAGGGCGTAGCGGCGAATCGTCTTCCAGAAACCCTCACGACTCAAAGAGTTTCCCGAACGATTGAGAAAGAGATAAGTGGAACTTTTGCCTTTGAGCAACTGCCGCCGCCCTTTATCGATATAATCACGCAAATTGCTGATAATCGGCAACGGCAGTGGCACAATCCGTTCCTTGTTGCCTTTGCCGAGTACGGTTATAATGCCGAGATTGAAATTTACCTGCTGGAGTTCGAGCTTGACCAGTTCGCTGACCCGCAAGCCGGCCCCATAGAGAACCTCAAGCATGACCTTGTCACGCTCACCGAGCGTTGTCTCCGGGTCAGGTGCGGCGAGAAGCAATTTCATCTCAACAACGCTTAAAACTTCCGGCAGATTTTTATCAAGCTGAGGCAGATCAAAACCGGCCAGGGGCTGGCGCCGAATCTCACCTTTAGCCAGCAGATAACGAAAAAAACTATTAAGAGCCGAAAAACGCCGCCTGATCGTCCGCCGGGCGTAAGCCTGTTTGAGCAAGAGAATGTAGTCACTAACCTGAGTCCGAGAGAGAGATTCAGGCTCGGGATTACCTAAAGTCTCAAGAAAGAGACCAAAATGGGCCAGATCCACCCGATAAGCCGCAATCGTCTGTTCGGAGAGACCGCGCTCTAAAAGTAGGTGGTCAAGAAAATTTTCAACCTGTTCAGAATACATAGTCACAGTTCAAAAGGATGAAAGTTGGAGGTGTAACCTTTCATCGCGTCATCGCGGTTGTTATTCATCCTTTATCCTTCATACTTCCACACTTCTCTTCGCCAAAATCACGCATTGCCGGGCCGTCCTGATCGGTCGGCGAGAGCATGGCAATCGCATGTTTGTAAATCAAGTGGCTGGTGAATTCGTCATTTAAGATCAGGCAATGGTTGTCAAAACTGCTGATCCGCCCCTCTCTGGCCGTGCCGCTGACCAGTTCAACACTGACCCGCCGGCGCTCGCGCCGCAGTCGATTCAAAAATTGTTCCTGAACATTCGCCTGATGTCTGGTCATTTTCTAAGCCTCCAACTCTTCCGGCCCATATATTGAGGCATCAAGAATTGCTAAAACCTCATTCAAATTATCAACCGAAGCCGATTCAATAAATTTTATCTGTCGGGTGCGAAAATCGACTAATTTTACCTGTTCAACCATATACATTGTTATAACTTTTAGCAAGAAAAAGGGTGACTATTCAGCGTAAGTAGTGCCTGACCGAAAACCTGACAATTTTTTTTAGAGTGACTTATACACCGCAAACTGCTAGAAGGCGACTCTGACTTGGATATGAGAAAAACAACTTCAACCTATTTAACGAGAAGATTATGAAAGATTTTACCCGCTACAGCGGCACCAGTGACTATATTGTCTCCGAAGACCTGCAAAATGATGTTAATGTTTCAATCGCCCTGGGAAGACCACTGCTGATCAAAGGCGAGCCCGGTACCGGAAAAACCCTGCTCGCAAAAAGTGTGGCGGCGGGCCTCAGCCAGGAGTTATTAACCTGGAATATCAAATCAACGACCAAAGCCCAGGACGGCCTCTATCTCTATGACACCGTTCAACGGCTTAACGATTCCCGTTTCGGCGGCAACGACGTCTCCAATATCGAGAACTACATCAAACTCGGCAAACTTGGTGAAGCTTTTGCCAAGGATTTCCAGGTCGTTGTTTTGATTGATGAAATCGACAAAGCCGACATTGAGTTTCCCAATGATCTCCTGGCCGAACTTGACGAGATGAAATTTTATATCCCGGAGACCAAGAAGACAATTACGGCAAAACAGAGACCGGCCATCATTATTACAAGTAACTCGGAGAAAGAGCTGCCCGACGCTTTTTTACGCCGCTGCGTCTTCCACTACATCGAATTTCCCGACCAGGAACTGATGCAGCAAATCGTCCGCGTCCACTTTCCCGATCTTGAGAAAAAGATGATCAAGGAGGCGATGGCCGCTTTCTATCAGCTACGCGAGCTTGATGGTTTACGCAAAAAACCTTCGACCAGCGAACTGATCGATTGGCTCAAGGCCCTGCTCGCAGCCGGTCACAACGGCAAGGTCGACCTCCAGAAAGATCTGCCTTTTCTCGGGGCTCTCTTAAAAAACGAAAACGATTACGAAATTGCCGCCAAACAACGCAACGCCTTCCAACGGCGCGGCGCCCTGGCTTCATTCCGACGGTAACAGATCTCAGCAGGAACCAAAAAAATAATTCATATTCACCACGAAGGCACGAAGAACACGAAGCTGAAAAACCTCTCTTCGCGCCTTTCGTGCCTTCGTGGTGAAAAAGATTTTGACCTTTTAAAAGTTAAAATAAATTCGTAAAAAAATAATGTTTACTAGTTTTTTTTATTGCCTCAGGGCTCATAAAATCATGGTTACGCCAACCGAGTGGCTGGCTCTGATGGAAGCCATGAACCGCGGATTTGCGGGGCATAGCCTAGTCTCATTCTACCACTTAAGCCGGGCTCTGCTGGTTAAAACCGAAGCCCTCTTTGACCATTTTGATCTCGCCTTTCGTGAATTTTTTACCGGCCTTGAGGTTCCGCCCGAGATTTTTGAAGAGCTCTGGAAATGGCTCGGCAAAGAGTCTTTAAAAAGGGAGATCGATGCCGACGCTTTAAAAGGTCTGCCGAAACATGACTGGGAAACGATCAAAAAGATGTTTGAGGAGCGCCTCAAAGAGCAAAAAGAGGCGCACAACGGCGGCAACAACTGGGTCGGCACCGGCGGGACTTCACCTTTCGGCCACGGCGGGCACCATCCCGGCGGCTTACGGGTAGGCGGCGAAAGTGGCGGCGGCATGGCCGTAAAAATTGCCGCCGAAAGACGTTTCAAAGGCTACCGCCGCGATGTAACACTTGATGTTCGCCAAATCAAAGTCGCCATGAAAAAACTCCGCCATCTGCGCCGCACCGGCAGCCGGATGGAACTCGATATCGATGCGACCATAGATAAAACGTGTAAAAATGCCGGTGAAATCGACCTGATTTTCAGTCCCGAACATAAAAATGATGTTAAACTGTTACTTTTGATGGATGCCGGGGGCTCGATGTACCCTTACGCCAAACTGGTTGATCGACTCTTTTCGGCCGCTAACTCCGTCAACCATTTTGCCGAATTTAACCACTACTATTTTCACAACTCGATTTATGACTACCTGCGGCCTGAAATCGACGGCCGGGAACGGGTCTCAACCGCCCAGGTGCTCAAAGAACTTAACCCCGACCACAAAGTTATCCTGGTCGGCGATGCCAGCATGGCCCCCTATGAGCTTTTCATGGAGAACGGTATCATCGACTACTACGACAGTAATGAGACTGCCGGTATCGTCTGGTTTGAACGAATCGCCAAACATTTTCGCCGCACAGCCTGGCTCAACCCGATGCCGGAACGCTACTGGCGACACCCCACTATCAGTGCCATCAGCCAGGTCTTCCCCATGTTCCACCTCTCTTTAGAAGGGCTTGACGAAGCCATCCAGAAGTTAATCGCTTTCTAAAATTTACCTACTTTTGTCTGATAGATGGTCGATCAAGCCCATTACGCCGCGAATAATGCGGACTTCACGATGAGTCATTGAGGCTCGGCCAAAGAGGCGACGAAAATATTCAAGAAGATGGTCGGGATTGCTTTTATCGAGAAAATCATTAGCCTCCAGGGTTTTGCGAAGATGACCGTACATCCCCTGCAGTTCACTATGGGTCGCCAGTTCGGCGGTCGCCTGCGGAGCCCGATCAGCACTTTGCTTACGCCCCAATTCATAACCATACAAAAGAACCGACTGAGCCAGATTCAGCGAAGAAAAATCGGAATTTACGGGGATCGATGAGAGGATGTGGCTATGCCGGCGCTGCTCGCGAGCGAGGCCGAAATCTTCGCGGCCAAACATTATGGCCACTGGTGTTTGATTACCCAGTGCTTCAATTTTTTCCGCCGTTTGGGCCGGAGTATAGACGGGCTGACAATATTTCCCGAGACGGGCCGTAGTCCCGACCACAAGTTTAAAATCAGCCAGGGCCGTGTCCAGATCGGGAAACACCTCTGCCTCTTCAAGAAGGTTATCAGCCCCGCAGCTTAAGGCCCGAGCCGGATCCGAGAGATGATCACACCTAGGTGAAACCAGAAGCAGACGACCAAGAGCAAAATTTTTCATAGCCCGGGCCACGGCCCCGACATTCTTATCAAGTTTTGGTTCAACCAAAACAATGGCCAACTCCGGCCAGCTATTTTTCATAAAGAGTCTTCCACTAAAAATAGGTAACTATTCAGCTAACCCGTGAATTCTGGGGACACAATCCCGATTTCCTTCGGAAAATCAGGTTAGGTCCCCAGAATTCACTGAAATCCATCAAAATTAGAAGCTTTTCTACTTACGCTGAATAGTTACAAAAATAGAAACGTTAAGAACCGGTTCGAGAAGGCGTTGAAACCATCTCCACCGGCAGCTGAACCGTAAATGTAGTGCCGACCCCAACTTCACTCTCAACCTTGACCGTGCCCCCGTGGGCTTTGATGATATCGTGACTGATACTCATTCCCAAACCGGTTCCACAACCAACCTCTTTGGTCGTAAAGAAGGGATCAAATATTTTCTTGATAGCATCTTTATCGATTCCACAACCGGTATCTGTAATTTTTATCTCAACCAGATTGTCGGCCCTCCGACGACCGACAACTAACGATTTCGTCGTAATCGTGATGCTACCCCATTTAAGAATGGCCTGAACCGCATTAATCAGAATGTTCATAAAAACCTGGCCGATCTTTTGGGGGTAACATTTGACTTGCGGCAGTTTGCCGTACTCTTTGACGACATCGGCTTTATGCTTGACTTCATTCCAGATAATATTGAGAATCGAATCGATCAACTGGTTGATATCGACATAACCAAGATTATCCTGATCATCCCGGGAGACCGCCCGTAAGTCCTTGACAATATCCCGAATTCGAGTGGCACCCTCCTGGCTTTCAGCAACCATCTCGACAAGATCATCAAGGATGAATTCAATCTGCCCCTCCTCTTCCTGCTTCCGAATCACCTCAAGAGCTGAGGTTACATCATCATAACGACCGTCAACAAAGAGATCCCCCATTCCCCGATAGGCGTTCATCAACTCTTTCAGAACAACGCTGTAATCAACCAGAGACTCCAAATTACTGATAACAAAGGCGACGGGATTATTGATTTCATGAGCGACACCGGCCGCCAGGATGCCAATTGACGCCATCTTTTCGGACTGAAATAACTTGGCCGCCTGGGCTTTGACCTTGGACTCCAAATTTTCATTTAAATCTTTGAGCTGGAGGTTGGCTTTTTCAAGCCTGCCTGACAACAGGCTTCGTTCCCGTTCCAGGTTCCATTGCCGGGTCAGGGAGGCGGCAAACTGTTTAATGACCTCGGAATTAAATGGTTTACGAATATAGAAATAGTCGCTACGACCGGTAATTCTGGTAATATCATCGGGGGTTGCTTCACTGTAGGCGGTCACAAAAACCGCCTTCATATCAGGATCGATACGCCAAATTTCACGAGCCGTTTCAGCCCCGCTTAAACCCGGCATCATCATATCGATAAAAGCCACGCTGATCGGTTCTCCGGCCTGAAAAGCCTCGATCGCCGCCGCAACCGCCTTTTTGCCGCAGTCAACAACCACCAGCTCATAGTCCGGCCCTGCGGAAGAAGTGGGCTGCTGTTCATCACCCGTTGAGGGGAAAAGAGCCTCTCCTTGACCAAGAATCCGGCCCTGATGCGCTGAATTCAGAATCAATTGCAGCGAACTTCTGACCCCGGGGTCATCATCGACAATCATGATTTTTCTGTTTTCAATCATCGCTTTTTCCTAATGGCAAAACGATTTGAACCAACGTAATATTTACTCTAACCTCAATCCCCCTTTTTGTCAACACGACGGCCTGCATTCTGACCGCATCTTGAAACACCGTATTGATCTCAACCAGCTCTCGAAATTTAATAAGATCCTTGTCAGCAAGAGGATTTTAAGTTAAACTCCCTTGATAAGAAACTAATAAATACCGATACGGAAGGGGGATTGTTCATGAGTAAAAAAGCCACCATCTTTGAGCCCTATCCATTTACTGTAGGGGAGAGAATTTTACGGCGACGCAAAGGAAAACTTGAGGATTGGGACGTAATTGGGGTCACCAACGATGAGGTCACCGTCAAATGCCCGTTTCACGGCATGGAACTTACGTGGAAGAGGAATCAGTTCTGGTATGGCGGCGACTCCGATTAATCTCAAACAGGGTGACTGCGGCGGCAATCCCGACATTTAGCGATTCACTGCTGCCGGCCAGAGGAATTGTCACCTGAAAATCGCAAGACTTGGCAACAATAGGCCGCAACCCTTTATCTTCGGAACCGAGCACTAAAACCACGAAGTCCGGCCACTCAAGAGAATAAAGATCTTCACCTCCGTCAGCTGCCGCACCGTAGATCCAGAAACCGGATTCCTGACAACGACGCAAGGCGTCGGCGAGATTAACAATCCGGCTGATC
>JAYEMC010000328.1:0-11540 GCA_034717935.1 Pseudomonadota bacterium
ACATACACTTAGTATTTCGAGCATTATTGGCAAAAAATAACGAAGAGCTGGGGAAAAAGAGCATTCTCGGACAGGCTCCTAGGAGACTGTAAACTCAGGAGTTGATAATGCTGAATATTCAAATAGACAACCCGGAGCTTGAAAACAATATTAAGCAAACTTACGGTAATGATGTACACTCTATTGCAAGTGCTTTTTTGGAGTTTATCCAACAGCAAAAAATTAAGCATGATATTGGCATATCCATCCAACAGTTGGATGCGGGAGAATCAGAGCCCCTTGATCAAGTAATGAGATGTGTTCGAGCCGAATATGAGTGAACTGACCATTGTATTTTCTCCCCGAGCTCGTCAGCGCATGCAAGAGATTGCCTCATACCTTTATCGACAAAACCTGTCCAATGACCTTGTGTTGGATTACTTAAATCGTTTTGAAGATTGGCTGATGACGGTATTGATTCAGTTTCCAGATTCAGGTACCCCTATGCCTGAGTTTGGAAACAATGTTCGTCGTGTAGTTTATCAAAAGTACAGTTTTGTTTATCGGGTCAGAGCTGATGTGATTGAAATACTAACTGTTTACCGTGAGAATCTTCCATGAAATCCGAAAATAAAAGCGCCTTGGTAACCGGAGCCAGTCGCGGGATCGGGGCGGCTATTGCCGAGACTCTGGCCCGCGATGGTTACGATATCTGGCTTAACTATCGTTCGGATCATGACGCGGCACAAAGGGTTGCCGAGACAGTTGCGGCCTGTGGTCGGAACTGTCGTCTGCTGCCTTTTGATGTCGCTGACGCGGAGGCGGTTGAAGATGCATTAAGCCCGTTGCTGGCGGAAGAGGTACCCTATATTTTAATTAATAACGCCGGTTTTGCCCGGGACGGGATTATGGCTCTTATGAGTCGTTACGATTGGCAGTCGGTCTTAAATGTTCACCTCGACGGTTTTTTTCTGGTGACCAAGCTGGTTGTGGCCCGGATGCTCAGAAAGCGGGCCGGGAGAATTGTTAATATCGTCTCCACTTCGGGTCAGATCGGAGTTGCCGGACAAGTTAACTACAGCACCGCTAAAGCCGGTTTAATTGGAGCAACCAGATCACTGGCGACCGAGGTGGCAAAGCGGAAAATATTGGTTAATGCGGTGGCTCCCGGTTTTGTCGAGACTGAAATGACGGCGGATTTGCCGGTTGATAAAATCCTGCCGACAATTCCACTGGCTCGTTTCGGCCAGGCCCAGGAAGTTGCCGATGCGGTTTCGTTTCTTTGCTCCGACAAGGCTTCATACATCACCGGTCAAGTTTTGGCCGTCAATGGCGGGATTGTTTAGCCAATGCAGCGGCATAAAGTAGCGATAACCGGCGTCGGGATCGTCTCTTGTCTCGGGGTCGGGGCGGGAGAGGTTGCGGCTTCGTTGCGAGAGGGGCGTTCGGGAATTGTGGTTGATGAGGAGCGTCAAGTTTTAGGTTTTCGTAGTCCCTTGACCGGTCGTCTGCCGGAGGTTTTTCTCGAACGTTTTTTAAGTCGCAAGCAGCGCAAAACGATGCCCGATTTTGCTCAGAATGCCTATGTTGCCGTGCGTGAAGCGCTTGATAGTTCCGGTCTGAGTGAAAAAGATTTGCAAAATCCGCAGAGCGGCTTGATTTTTGGCTGTGATTCAAGTTGTCTCGCGGCGGTTGAGCAGGTTGATCTCTTACGCCAATATGGCGAGACCCATAAACTTGGGAGCGGTCTCGTTTTTCGTGCTATGACCTCGGCGATAACCATGAATCTTAATGTTCTGCTGGGAACTCAAGGTGCGAGTTGGACGTTGAGTTCGGCCTGTTCGAGCAGCGGACACGCTATTGGTCAGGCGGCGGATTTGATCGCTTTAGGTCGTCAGGAGCGGGTGATCTGCGGCGGCGCTCAGGAGATTAACTGGGAGTCGGTGTGCAGTTTTGATGCCTTGGGGGCTTTTTCGACCCGGATTGATGATCCGGCCGCCGCTTCACGCCCTTTTGATGTCGATCGCGATGGTCTGGTTCCCAGCGGCGGGGCCGCTGCCCTGGTTTTGGAAAACTATGATCTGGCCCGGCAACGGGGGGCAACCATTTTGGGTGAAGTTAGAGGTTACGGTTTCTCATCGGATGGCGGGACGCTTTCGGTGCCAAGTTCTGAGGGGTTGGCTCGGGCGATGCGGGCGGCGTTGGTTGATGCGGCGATTGAGCCTCAAGATGTGACGTTGCTTTTGGCCCACGCAACTTCGACATTGGCCGGCGATGCTGCGGAAGCGGAAAATATCAGATCTGTTTTTGGTTTAGTTACGCCTCATGTCAGCGCTTTAAAAGCGCTGACCGGCCATGAACTCTGGATGGCTGGAGCGGCCACCGCAGTTTATGCTGTAATTATGGCCCAAGCAGGTTTTATGGCTCCGACGATTAATTTTACCGCTCCCGATGCTACGACCTCGGGTCTGCGTCTCTTAAATCAAACCCTGCCCCAAAAGCCGGAGAGGGTTCTTTGTAACGCCGCCGGCTTTGGCGGCTCCAACTCCTCTCTTCTTCTTGATTTTAGTTCCCCATGAAATATGATTACCTGATTATTGGTGCCGGGGTCTCCGGTTTGAGCAGTGCTTTGTTGCTGGCTCGTTTCGGTTTTAAAGTCGCGGTGCTTGAACAGGCACCGCGACCGGCACCGTTGATCGAGGGTTTTGTTCGCAATAATGTCTATTTTGAAACCGGTTTCCATTATGCCGGGGGCCTCGAAGATGGCGGCGTTCTTGATTTTAACCTCCATCTCCTGGGAATTGCCGATCATCTGCAAAAAGTTCCGTTTGATCTTAAAGCTTACGATACCGCAGTCCAGCCGGAAAGTGGTTTCAACTTCTCTTTTCCCCAAGGTTATGAAGCACTGGGCGACGCTTTGCGAGAGCGTTTTCCGGCCTGCCGCCAGGCTTTAAGCGAATATTTTGCACGCATTCAACAGGTTGTCCGGAAACTCCCCTACTACTGTTTTCAGGCGCCAGGGGAACCGGGGGAATCGTCATCTTCGGGGCTCTCTCTCTTGCACGAGCAAAATCTGGCTCAGGTTCTAGACGAGTTGGCAATTAGCGGAGAATTGCGGACGCTGTTGCAGATTCATTGTTTGTTGCATGGTTCGTTGCCCTCCGAGGTGCCTTTTGCCATCCATGCCGGGGTTGTCGATGGCTATTATCGGTCGGCCCATACTTTTAAAGGAGGCGGCCGCGCCCTGGTTGGGGCGCTGGTTACGGTTTTAAAGCAATGCGGGGTTGATCTTTTCTGTCGTCATAGGGTAGAAGAGATTGAGTTGTCCGCCGCTGGGGCACTGGCCGGGGTTCGTTGTACTAACGGAGTTAAATTGCAAGCTTCAGGGTGTATCGCGACGCTGCATCCACAGGCGATGTTAAAATTGTTGCCGGCTTCTGTTTTTCGACCGGTCTATCGCCGCCGCCTGGCCGCTTTGGCTGAGAGTCCGGGAGCGGAGATTGTTTTTTTTCGCTGTGAGCGCCAGCGAGGAAGTACTCTTGGGGTGCGCTGTGAGCGCCAGCGAGGAAGTACTCTTGGGGTGCGCTGTGAGCGCCAGCGAGGAAGTACTCCTGGGGTGAGTTCGTTACCGGTCCATAATTTTCAGGGCCGTAACTTTTTTTTTCTGCCGGGGTCGGAAAAAGCTATGCTTGATCTTGAACTGCCGCTTTCCGAACGTTTGCTTTATCTTAATTTTGCCGGTCTTGCCGGTTCGGGCGCTTCCGACAACGATTGGGAAGGAGGCGTGACGGCGATTCTTCCGGCTCCTTACTATGAACCCGGAAACAAGGTTTCGACAACCCTAAGCTATGCCGAAAGAAAAGAGCAAACCGGGGAGCTGGTGCGTAAGCGCATTATTGAATTGTTGCCCGAACTTGGCTCCAGACTGGAAGTTGAGTGTGTGGCGACCGGCAAAACCCTGCAGCGAATCAACGCCTCGGCTCAAGGGTCGCTTTATGGAGTAAAACATATGGTGGGACAATTTAATCCTTCCGCGAAAACCCGGCTAGCCGGTCTTTTTCTGGCAGGTCAGGCGACTGCCGTCCCGGGCTTGCTCGGGGCGATAACTTCGGCCTTGATAGCGGTTGGCGGGATTGTTGGTCATGACCAGATCGAAGCCTTACGTCGTGATGTGATATGAGACGTGTAGCTGTTACCGGAATGGGGGCAGTTTCCCCCTTTGGCCGGGGGGTCACGACTTTGACTAGCGGCTTGGTTGAGGGGCGCAGTGCGATTAAAGTTCTTGCTGAACTTAAAGAGTACGGCGGCATGAGAACCCGGCTTGCGGCTCTGGTGCCGGGGGTCGACGGAAAAGAGATCCCTCGCGGCAAGCGACGTTCGATGTCAAAGCAATCAATTTTTGCGGTGCTTGCGGCCCGGGAAGCTCTGGCCCAGGCAGCTCTGTCGGAGACCGAGTATGGCAGCGGGCGTTACGGCGTCGTGGTAGGAACCACAATCAGCAGTTTAGAGACCAGCGAAAGTTTTTTTGCCGATCATTTCCGGGACAAAAGTTTTTCCCGCATGAAGACCTCGCTCTTTTTCAAGACCATGAATCACTCGGCCGCCGCCAACGTGGCCCATTTTTTTGGTCTTGAAGGTCGTCTGCTGGCCCCGGCTGCGGCCTGCGCCACCGGTTGCCAGGCTTTGGGCTATGCTTATGAAATGATCGTATCGGGAGTGCAGGATGTGATGGTTTGCGGTGGTACGGAAGAGTTTCATCCGCTTTCAGCTGCAACTTTTGACTTGATGAATGCCGCCTCTTTTCGCTATAATGATCGGCCTGAGCTGGCATCTCGTCCATTTGACCGGGAGCGGGACGGGGTTGTTTGTGGTGAAGGGGCCGGAGTTCTTGTTCTCGAAGATTGGCAGTCGGCCAAAGAGCGGGGAGCCGAAATTCTGGCCGAGATCAGCGGTTTTGCGACGTTGACCGAAACCGGCAGTATTGCCGAACCCAGCAGTGCCGCCATGCAGCGTTGTATGGTCCTGGCTCTGGCGGATGCCGGAGTTGAGGCGAGATCGATCAACTATATCAACGCCCACGCGACGGCCACCAAAAAAGGTGATATTGCCGAGGCTCAAGCTTTGTTTGGTCTTTTTGGTGATCAAATTCCGGTCAGCAGCCTAAAAGGTCATCTCGGTCATACCTTGGCCGCCTGTGGTGGATTGGAGACCATTGCCACTATTGAGATGATGCGTCGCGGTGAACTTATACCGACCCGTAACCTTAACGATATAGACCCCCGCTGCCAAGGGCCGCGAATTTTCACAGCTATCGAAAAGCAGACAACCAGCCTTGCTTTAAAAAATAATTTTGCTCTGGGAGGAGTTAATTGCTCCCTCGTAATCAGAGCTGTCCATTAACAATTCTGAGGATAAGATGACAGATGCGGAAATAATCTCTTTGGTCAATGATTCATTGATCGAAGAGTTTGAACTTGAGAGCTCGGTGATGGTTTTGGAGGCCGAAATCTTTGCCGATCTCGGGCTTGATAGTCTCGATATAGTTGATATGGTAGTGGTTTTGGAAGGAGCCCTGGGCATCAAGATTCGCGACGATGCGGGTTTGCGCGAGATTCGCACGCTGGGCGATATTCATCAGTTTATTTTGCAAAAAAAGCGGGAAACCGAAGCGGCGTCTTAATTTTTACTGCTCAACTTTCTGACTTCAATTAAGTAGTTGATATTTAATGTAAAGTAAAAACTATAAGCGGCGAACTTCGCTTCGCCCTCAGTAACCGGGGTCAGAACTGAAGGTCTGACCCCACATTGTGATAGTTTGGGGAAAATGGCTCTGAATAGTTCTAACTCTGCACGGGATTCATCCCCCACTGTCTGGTTGATGAATCTTTGGGTCTATCCCCTGCTTTTTCTCTGGACCATTATCGGATTGCTCATATCACCGGTGGCTTTTTGTTTCTGGAAAGTTGTTACCGGCTGGTCTGTGGCCCGGATTGCTCGTCATTTTATCTGGTTGTACGGGCGGGGTTGGATGTTGATTGTTGCTCCTTTTGTCAGCTTTGAGTTGCAGGGTTTCGACAAACACTATCGGGAGCGGACGCCATGTATTTACGTTATTAATCACCTCTCCTTTTTTGATACTTTTTGCATGGCGATGCAGCCGGTCAGTAATATCTCCTTTGCGGTCAGGGCTTGGCCTTTTCGCCGGCTGTTCTGGTATACGACTTTTATGCGTCTGGCTCGCTATCTTGATGTCGAGGAGCTCGGTTTTTCCGAGAGTATGGAACCGGCTAAGGAGATTGTTGCCGCCGGTGGTTCAATTCTTTTTTACCCCGAGGGCCATCGCAGTCGCGATGGTGAACTTCAGCGTTTCTATTCGGGGGCTTTTTTGCTGGCCCAAAAACTTGAGTTGCCGCTGGTGCCGCTCTGTATTTCGGGTACCGATATCTTGCTCCAGCCGGGGAGTTTCCGGATGCATCCAGCCACTATTCGCATGCACGCCCTGGCCCCAATTGATCCGGTCGCGTTCAGCAGTGACGATGCCCATCTGGCAATGCGCAAACAGACAAAAGAGTTAATGGCTCAGGAGCTGGAAAAAATGCGTAGGGAGAGATAAGATGACTGGAGATATTAAACTTTTGCCTGCGGCCCGGATGCGGGCTTTAGATGAGCGGGCGATTCATGAGATCGGGATTCCCGGCGTTGTCTTAATGGAACAGGCCGGACGCGGGGCGGTGCGAATTATTGATGAGGCCGGATGGCTCGGTAGCCGGGATGATGCAGTACTGCTCTTTGCCGGTAAAGGCAATAACGGCGGCGACGCATTTGTTGTCGCCCGGGTTTTGCGGTTGGCAGGTTATCGCCGGGTTAAGGTCGCATTAACGGCTTCTGTTGATGCAATCGGGGGCGATGCTAAAATCAATCTCGATGCTTTTGTCCGCCTTGGTGGTCAGGTTGAAGAACTTCTCGATGAGACCGGCTGGCAAGCTTTAAAAGTAACGCTTAAAACACAGAAACTGCTGGTCGATGGGCTCTTGGGAACCGGTCTTAATAGTGATGTCCGTGGGTTTTATGCCGAGATTATCGTGGCTATCAATCAGTTTTCAGGGCCGATTTTAGCGCTTGATATTCCTTCCGGCCTTAATGCCGATTCCGGTCTGCCTCTGGGTAACGCCGTCAAAGCGACGGCAACGGCGACATTTGCTTTTGCCATGCCGGGTCTTTTTGTCTATCCCGGCCGTGAATATGCCGGTCGGGTTGAAATTGTTGATATCGGTATTCCAAAATCTTGGGCTGATGAAGAAGATGATGAGGCCGCAGTTCAACTATTGACCGCTGATTTTTGCCGTCCGTTGCTACCCCAAGCGTCAATCGAAAATGGCCATAAGGGTAATCGCGGACATCTCCTTACGTTTGCCGGTGGGCCGGGCAAATCCGGGGCTGGACTCCTGGCCGCCGGGGCCGGTTTACATTGCGGCTGCGGTCTCAGTACTTTGGCTCTGCCGACAACGGTTGCGGCCCATCTTGAGGGGCGCAATCCGGCGTTGATGTTGGCAGCTTTGGCGGAAGATTCCGACGGCTTGATGAAATTGCCGAGTAAGGTTGAACTCGAAAATCTTTGCTCCGGAAAAACCGCGTTGGCGATAGGCCCCGGACTCGGCCTGCAAGAAGATGCCGGAGCCTTGGTGGCGTCCCTGTTGCGTGATTGTGCTCTGCCGATGGTTCTTGATGCCGATGCCTTGACTTTGTTGGCTAAAACTCCTGAAATAATGCCCGAAGGTCGGCCACAGACAATTTTGACGCCGCATCCCGGCGAAATGGCCCGTCTTTTAAAATGCACAAGCCGCGACGTGCAAAATAGTCGTATGGCATCAGCGCGCAAATTGGCCCTGAAATGGGGCGTGCATGTTGTTCTCAAAGGGGCCGGAACCGTGATCGCCGCTCCAGATGGTTCTCTCTCAATAAATTCCAGTGGCAACTATCTCCTCTCAACTGCAGGTTCCGGTGATCTCTTGACCGGGATTATCGGCGGTTTTCTGGCTCAGGGGTCGGCTCCTCCGGCTGCCGCCCAAACCGGCGTTTTTCTCCATGGTCTGATTGCCGACCGCTTGCTGGCGGCAGGATTCAGTCATGGCGTTACTGCCGTCGAACTTGGTCAGGCGCTGCCGGAAACCCTTTCATCTGCGTATCAGGTAATCTGAATTATGGAAAAAACTGACCGTTTACTTGAGGTGATAGAAGATATTGCCAATGGAAATTATTCAAATGATATTATGCCGTTGACAGCGGCAGGGGAGCCGGAACCATTTCGTAGTATCGCTGAGGCTATCGGGATGATGATGGTTAAAGTCGAGGCTCGTGAATATCAGTTGTCGATGATGATTGAAGAGCTTGAACTGTTGCAAAAGACAATCAAACAAAATGCTATTCAGGTGGTCTCGGCTATGGCTACAGCTCTATCAGCCCGAGACAAATATACCGAGGGGCATACGGCCAGGGTGAGTGAATTGTCCTGCCAAGTGGCGGAGGCGCTGGGCTTAAGTGGCGAAGAGATAGACTTTCTTCGTTTAGGCGGTATTTTACACGATATCGGGAAAATAGGTTTTCCTGACAAATTATTTCAAGCTCATGGGGCTCGGGTTTCCAGCGATCTGGTCAAAGAGATCGAGCGTCATCCTGAAACCGGTTGGAAAATATTAAAGGAACTTGATTTTCTTGGCCCGGCTCTGGAGTATGTCTACTGTCATCATGAACGTCCCGACGGTAAAGGATATCCCCGGCATCTGCCTGATGACGAAATTCCTCTTGGGGCAAAAATTCTGGCGGTGGCGGATGCTTATGATGCCATGACTACTGATCGTCCATATCAAAAAGGTAAATCAGTAGCGGAAGCCCTTGAAATCTTGCAGAAAATGTCGGGTAAGAAATGGGATGTGAAATGTGTTGAGGCTATTACCGAAGTACTTGATGATGATCTTAAAAAAGAGGGTATTGAGAAATAGTGTATAGGTAATTAAATTTTTTGCTTCGGTCCGGCTGAATTAGGGCTTAATCGTTCAGGAGTTCAATACAATGTGGGAAAGTCCGATAGTAACCGCATCGGCCGAGGAGACCCTGGCCTTTGGCGAGAGACTTGGTGCCTCATTTAAAAATGAGCTCTATGTTATTACCCTGCAGGGAGAGCTCGGGGCCGGAAAAACCCTGCTCACCAAAGGTGTTGCTAAAGGTCTTGGCGTTTCAGACTGGTACTATCTTAATAGTCCGACGTTTACGTTGATCAACGAATATCAAGGTCGTCTGCCGCTTTACCATTTTGATCTCTATCGGCTCGGCGATATTGATGAGCTTTTCGAGTTGGGATTTAACGACTATCTTGGCGCTCCCGGCATTCTGGTTATCGAGTGGCCCGAAAAAGCGTCAAGTTTATTGCCGACGGAAAACCTTCTCAATATTCGTCTTGAGATTGTCGATAGTGAGAAACGTCTGCTTCATCTGGATGCAGGTTGGCTGGCTAGAGCTCGGGGCGATTTGTGATGGGAAATCTTGAATTACCTCTGCCCGCTCACGACCTTTTACCGCACCGTAAAACCATGCTTTTGATCGAGGCGTTGCTCGCTTACGACCAAGGGTCTGGAGTCGGAACAATCCTTGGTGGAACCAAGTCGGGTTCAGTCTTTGCGGTCGAAGATGAAAAAGACGAAGGGGCTCTACTCGAAGAGGTTGTCCTGTTGGAGATGACGGCTCAGGCGTATGCCTGCCTGCGAGGTTACGAAGATCGGCTCGCCGGTTTGCCGCCGAGCATGGGTTTTCTGGTCGGAGTCAGGCATCTTGTTTGTCATCGGCGGGTTGGTCTTAGTGAAGAAGTGACTATAGAGGTTGCGAGCACGGCTCAGGTTGAGACTTTTTTTCTGGCCGAGGCGGTGGTTAAAGTTGCTCATGAAAGAGTTGCCGAAGCCGAGTTTAAAATATGGCTACCGCCTCAGGAAGGTTAAATATTCACTCTATCTTCTGCTACTTATCAGGTTATATACCATGTGTCGGGTTACTACTCTCTTTTTATTATTGCTTGTTCTATTCTCAGCCTACCTGCCGCCGTCGGTCGTGACGGCGGAGAGCAAAGTTGAAGCGACGCTTCAACGGATTCGGGCGGCGGCGGCCGGGGTTGAGACCATCGCCAGCACCATGGTCCAAGAGAAATATCTCAAGGCTTTTGCCGAAGTGTTGAAAGCCCGGGGCAACTTTGCTTTTCAGCGGCCCGATTGCTGGCGTTGGGAGTTGGTTGAACCGGTGCTTTCCGGACTTTCGGTTTGCGGTAGCAAAGGTCGACGCTGGCATGAGAAAGGTGGTCAAACAAAATCGTTTAAACTCGCCGATGAACCCTGGCTGCGTCATTTTGCAACCCAGGTTACGGCTTGGACGACGGCTGATTTTGATTTTCTGCAAAAAGAGTATGTTTTAACTCTCCTTGGTTCAGAAGTACACTCTGAATCAAATTCAAACCTTTCGTTAAATGCTGAACCGCCCTCGCTTAAGCTGGTTCCCCGCGAAGCTGCCGCCCGCCGCCTGGTGGCTTCTTTAGAGATTACTTTTTCTGCCGATTATCGTTATGTCACGCGGATTGTAATTCGTGAGGCGGATGGCGATTATACCACGATCAAATTTATTGATGTTATCATCAACCAACCCTTACCCGGGGGAAGTTTTAGATGAGAGTATTGATTCTTGTCTAAAGGTTTTTCCATTTTCTGCCGATAGCAGGAGAAATTGTTTCTTTGTGCGTTTCGGTAAGGAGATGTGAAAATGAGTACCATTTCAAGCTTGGTTCCCAAGCAACTTGACCAAAGTGCCCTCTCCGGGAATTCCCAGCCCGAAAACTCTTACATCTCGTTGGCTTTAAAAGCCGCCCGGGTGACCGCCTCAACCAGCTTGAGTAAAGATATAGCTATTGAAACGGACGAAGGCGATAAAGTCACCCTCTCTTATAAAAACGATACCAGTTTTCAGGCGGCAAGCTATGATGCTCTTTACCAGAGGAACTCGCTGATTAATGGTGAAGATGGCAATCTCATGCGCCGGCAAACTGCGCAGACTCATGCAGACCTCTTTTCCTATAGTCAGGAAAGTCAATTTTCTTTGAGCATAGAGGGGGATCTCAACGAACAGGAACGTAAAGATATCAGAGAGGCTTTAGAGATTATCGATAAACTGATGATGGATACGTTGTTGGGCGGTGATCTTCTGCAAGCGGCTGAGGATGCGGCCAAAATCCTCGAACTTGAGAGCATTGACACCGTTGATGCTGATTACCGTTATCAGAGCCTGGTCACAATTGAAGAGATGACTCAGGTTTCGTCGGTATCCAATTATGGTGATTCGGGGGCCCTCGAAGATGCTCCTGCCGAACTTGAGCTGCCGGAGCGATCTTCGACTGAAGAACAGGTTCAGGAACTTATCGATCGGATGGCCGAATTTATTGAAGATTGGGCGGCCGAGAAAAAATTGAAGACTGAACACTTTCTCCGTCCTGTAGAAAAACATTTTGCCGATCATCTTGAGAAACTTGA
>JAYEMC010000329.1:0-2301 GCA_034717935.1 Pseudomonadota bacterium
GTGATTGTGATGATGCGATTGCCGAGTGTGAAAAAGAGGTTGGTGATTTAGTTGGCCGTAAATTAACCGCCTGGAGTGGCGGTTCCGGCGGCGCAGCAGTAGGTTCCGGCGGCGGCGTGGTTAGCGGTAGAAGTGGTTCCGGTACCGGCGGTGCCCTGAAACGCAACCTCGAAAAATATGAAAACATTCTTGAAGTTCGCCTTGATGGGGCGACGGAATATGAGGCTGCTGAAGTTATGGGCAAAGTTCTCAATACTGCAACCGGCGTTCTTGAGGCTAAACGCTATGGCGCCAATGTTGTTCCCAACAATCCTAAAGCAAGCTGGTCAACCTGGCGGGTCACCTATGAAGGAACAGATCCATTCCGCCTGCAATCTAATATTATGACAATGATCAACCAGGTTCTGGATGCCGGCGGAGAATTGACGCTAAAAGGGGTTCCCTACCGTTATACGGCAGCCGAAGTAAACCTGCTGATGGGGATCAGAACCGGCAGCGCCACCAGCCGTATGGTCCAGTTTATTTTCGACCGGGAAAGAATGCGTGACCGAGAATTTTCCGGTCGCCATGATCCTTACAAAGCCCGGCAACGCAACAAACCTGGTTTCGAATAATTTTTCTTCGTAACTATTCAGCTAATTGAATTCACCTTCGCCGTTGGCATCACGACTTTAGTCAGATGGTGCCAACGGTTTTTGTCGTTTTTCAGCAACCCGGAGAAAATTAGTGCCTATTTCAAAAAACCTTTCTTATCTGATTATCGCCCTCTCCTTTATAATCCTGCAAGGCTGTGCCGGCGGAAGTCGCCGTGGAGCGTACCAGACCAACAACCCCCGACCGCTAACCGCATGTTTTTACAACTTCAATGAGATCTACCAGGATCGCATATATCCGGTTTTATCACAAACTCCGGGAATCACCGCAATCGAACGTTGCTGGTCATCCTGCAACCATCAACAACCCTGCCTTTGCTACACCTTGACCTATGATGGCCCAGTAGATGAACTTATTGCCCGGCTGAAGCAGCGCTTACCAGTAAACAAAAGCATTCCCTTCCGCTGTGAGGCAAAGGGGCCGAACCGGCTCGAAGTAATCTTCGACGCTGGTTTCAAATAGATTGGCAGTAACCGTTCTGCGTGCCCACCATGAAGCCAAAGCTGTTAGTAACAGACTTCGCTTCGCCCTCATAAACGGGGTCACATCTTGACAAATGACAGGGTAAAACTTTGGTTTCATGCGAACCCTACGGCCGTCGAGTGTCAAGAAATGACCCCAGCCGAGACATATTGAACAAAAACGAGGATAACTGATGTCATTATTTCGTTTGAAAATTTCATTATCGCTTACTCTGCTGGTGACAGTTCTGTCCCTGACCATTTTTTCTCCTCTAGTTTATGCGGGATGGCTTGATGTTGTCGGTTCAGTGGGAAAAATCGGCGGCGGCCTCATCGGTGGAGGCTCCTCCTCGTCATCCGATGAGGCATTTGACAGTGACCCCGGTGTTATCGTTACCAGCGGTGAAGATCTTATTGCCAAAGCCCTTGACCAAGTCAAACTGGGAGAGAAAATTGCCGCCAAAACGCGTGAAATGGAGAGTGAAGTTGCAAAAGTTTTTGTCCGCATTCGTACATATCAGGCAATGCAGGGTGCAATCTGGTTTAACATCGGCAAAAGCTATTACGAGTTGAGTAACGACTTGATTGATCTGGATCGCCAGGGAGGATGCACCTGCAAAGAGTTCTGCCAACGCACAAAACAAAAACGCATTTCTCAAATACGTCTTTTCAATCAAGTTGAAATTAAATCTGTAGAGGGTCTGGTTGATGCGGCCGAGACCATCAAGTTAAACAATAAAACCAACCTTGACCTGCGCCGCTCAGTCAATAAGATTATTATTAAAAACCCATTGATCGCTTTTGGTTTCACCGACCAGATACAAAGTCAAAACCGTTCTCTTGACTCCCTGCTCAAAGCCTACACCTTACGGATTGGGGATATATATTTGGCCTTTAATTCCGCAGAAAATACATTCAAAAAAATTGCCAATGACTTTGGTCAGGCTGAAAGAGATATGGGAACCGCAATCAAGAAATACAACCAACAGAGCGGTTTAGTTGCCACTGAAGCAACCAAGCATGTCGGGATTATGGCCCTGCATGCGGCCAAACTCAGTTCATTATTAAATGATCACAACCGAAGTTTCTGGCAAAACATTCAACTCGGAGCTCAAGTCGCCAACATCCTCAAACGCATTGGAGTACTAACCAAAACCCTTAATCAGTTTTCCAAAACCCGCAAAAA
>JAYEMC010000330.1:0-2296 GCA_034717935.1 Pseudomonadota bacterium
TAGTGATGCCGGTGTAGAGGGTATCATCCCGGCAGCGAAGAATATAGACCAGCCAGTTTTTAATTGTCATAAAATTGTTAGTTTGTCAGGTTAAGCTATCCAAGGTATTGATTTTTTGATGATTATTATTAATTTTCAGCTTAAAGTCAAGGTTTCTTTGCAATGTCTTCTGGACAGCTTAAAGCGGCTGTGTTAATTCACCTCCTGAAAAATCTCATTTTAAAAAATTCTCTGCTTGAGGTCTTGAATGATATTACTCCGATATACTTCGTTGCAAAAGCTCACTTACGTTCTCTTTTTTCTTATGGTTCTGCCGGTTCTGTCTTTTTCCGCCAACGCTGCGGAAACCACTGTAAGTTATGGTCAGGCTCTACACAGTGAACTTAAATATGGGGCTGATTTTACTCATTTTGATTATGTCAATCCCGAAGCTCCAAAAGGTGGCACGCTGCGTCAGGCAGCAATCGGTACGTTTGATACGTTTAATGACTTCATTTTGAAGGGGGTATCGGCTGCCGGGGTTGGGATAATTTACGACTCCCTGATGGTTGCGGCCGAGGATGAACCTTTCAGCCAATACGGATTGATTGCCGAGAAAGTTGAGCTTGCCGCCGATCGGACGTATGTGATCTTTCATCTTAATCCCGCAGCCCGGTTTCACGATGGTTATCCGGTAACCGCTGACGACGTGGTTTTTACTTTTAACCTGCTTTTAGAGCAGGGTCAGCCCATGTTTAAAAGGTATTACGCAGATGTTACAGGGGTTGAAGCGCTCGACCAAAGACAAGTTAAATTCACGTTCAAAGATGGTGAAAATGCCGAGTTGCCTCTGATTGTCGGCCAGCTTGATATTTTGCCGCGTCATTTTTGGCAAGGCAAAGAGTTTAAAAAATCCGGACTGGACCTTCCTCTGGGTGGCGGGCCTTATCGGATTAAAAGATTTCTCCCCGGAAAATCAATTACTTACGAAAGGGTGGCCGGTTATTGGGCGGCCGATCTTCCGGTCAATAAAGGGCGCTACAACTTTGATGTTTTGACTTATGATTATTATCGTGATGCTACCGTAGCTCTCGAAGCTTTCAAGGCCGGGGAGTACGATTTTCGTCATGAAAATGTCTCGAAAAACTGGGCCACGCTCTATAATGGCCCGCAGTTTGAGGCTGGCGAGATTGTCAAAAAAGAGATTGCCCACGAAATTCCGCAAGGGATTCAGGGCTTTGTTTTCAATACCCGGCGGGCTATTTTCAGTGACCGTAAAGTGCGCGAAGCCCTAATCTATGCCTTCGATTTTGAGTGGAGTAACAAAAATCTTTTCTATAGCCAATATGAACGCAACGACAGCTATTTCAGTAATTCCGAGATGGCTGCCAAAGGGGCGCCGAGTGCCGCCGAAAAAGCTCTTTTAGAACCTTTTCGTGTGCAGCTCCCGGCGGAAGTTTTTACAGACAGCTACCATCTGCCGACAACTGACGGGCGTGGCAATATTCGTCATAATCTGCGCCGGGCGGCGGACCTGCTCAAAAGTGCCGGTTGGAGAGTGAAAAATAGGAAACTTGTCGATAAAAATGATAACCCTTTTGTCTTTGAAATTCTCTTGACGGCTCCGGCCTTTGAACGGATTGTTCTGCCTTTTAAGAGAAATCTTGCTCGTCTCGGTATCGAGACCGAAGTCCGGGTGGTTGATACGGCTCAATATCTTAACCGAATTCGTGAATTTGATTTCGATATGGTGGTCTGGAGTTATGGTCAGTCGCTTTCGCCCGGCAACGAACAGCGTTACTATTGGCATTCAAGTGTGGCTGATATCCCCGGCAGCCGGAATCTGGCCGGAATCAAGGATCCGGTGGTTGATGCTCTGGTCGAACAAATTATTCGGGCCACCGACCGGCAGAATTTGACGACTCGGGTACGAGCTCTCGACCGGGTTCTGCAATGGGGTTTTTATGTTTTGCCGCATTGGCACATCAGCACTTTTCGGATCGCTTACTGGAGAAAACTGGCCCAGCCCGAATTGGTACCCAAATATGGTCTTGGCCTCATGACCTGGTGGGTTAAGTAGTTTACATGTTTGCTTATATTCTGCGCCGACTCATTTTCATTATTCCGACTTTACTGGGAATTTTGACGATCAATTTTTTCATTATCCAGGCCGCTCCCGGAGGCCCGGTAGAGCAGATGATCGCTCGTTTGGAGTCGACCGGCGAGAGTGCGACGGTGCGGGTTGCCGGCAGTGATAAAGCTGAATTAATGGGCCGGGTCGTCCGGAGTCCGGGAGGCGGGGGGAGTTATCGTGGTG
>JAYEMC010000331.1:0-2289 GCA_034717935.1 Pseudomonadota bacterium
GAAAAATATTTATTACGTCAGCAACAATAACGCAAGATAAAATCGACCAGAGCCTGGCCGCCGTGACTGGTTCCGGTGGTCAGAGAACTAAGATCAGCCGCAGGTAAAAGCAGAAGCTCTTTTTCGGGGCCGGCAAGTTTTTCGAGATATTTATAGACATTTTGGTGATCTGCTTTAGTAGCGGCAGATGCTTGCAATATCAACAGCGGAGTCTCAACCAAGGGCAGACTTTTTGCTGCCTGAAGCAGCATCTTTTTTACTTGCCGCTGCGATAAATCGGGGAAACTTGTGTAGGAACAATCAGTTTGAAAAGAGACTGTAAGAGGAGCTGTCTCCTCATCTGCCTCTTTGTCCTCAACCGGTAACTCCGCAAGAGATTGACGGACAACCCCAAAAACCGGGAAAATCGCTATCAGAGCCATCATCTCATGACCCCGAGCTGCCAATGACAGAGCCAGAGCCACACTACTGCCCACCCCACAGACTACCACTTTGCGACATAAACCGCTAACATAAACATAGGCTTCATCAACCGCTCTCTGCCACTCTTCATAATCGCGATTTTCAAGATCAGCGGCAACCGTTGCGTGACCCGGCAGACGCGGCACTAAAACGAGAAAACCGCGCTGGCCCAGATAATCGGCCAACCCTTTCAGACTCTGAGGGGTTGACAACCAATCATGAATCAAAACGATCCCTGTCTGAGCCCTGCGTTTTTTAACCAGATAAGGTGTTCCAGCAGCAAGCGGACAAAGTTCAGGGTCTTCTTGAAAAGATTTACGATCATCAAGATAAACCTGCTCCATAAGTTGTAGAATACGCCTGGCCGTGAGCCGGCGCAAACGCCAGGCCGGAGTCAGGGAGAGACGTTGTAAAAGGCGTTGCAAAGCCGGTAAGGGCTCGATGGCATTAGCCATCACCAGAAAAGGATTATCCAACCTGACCCGATGAAAAGCATCACTACAAACATCTTCTTCAGGCTCCAAAAAGCGTAATCGCGCTTGAGGGCTTAGGGCTTTCGCGTCAACCTCTCCTGAAATCTGCAAAAACCCTTTCTCCAGAGCCAATCCCAGGATGTCGACAATCCGACCGCCACCTTTTTCGAACAAGAGATCAACCTGTGATTTTTTCAAACCCTGATGGCGAAAAAAAGCAAGTGACCGACCATCAGCCGTAGCGGCAAGATAGGCCCGGCGACGAAAATCAATTTCAGTAAAACTACGCCCCGATGACTTATAAAGCAGGACCGCCAGGAGATGATCAAGATTGACCGTAGCCAATCCATAGATAGCCGCCATGGAATCGTCAGTCATTTTTTTTAAAACCTGGCGGCTCTTTTTGTTATCAACAAAATCGGGGATCTTGCGACCAAAGAATTTTTCCACTACAGGGGCAACCGGCAAGATTTGTCCAAAACGGATATCAATATCAACCCCTGAGAGCAGCATCGAGCTCTCAACCACCACTTCCTCAAGCATGCGCAAAGAAAGCTTGTCCTCCAACATAGTTGAAAAACGACTCAAAATGGTATCGGTAAAATGTAAAGGATAATAAGAGACATTGACCGGAACAATATTGATACTCTCGGCCACAGAGAATTCGGGTGAAAGGTCAAACTCGGCCGCTAAAGCCGCAAAGCCTTCCGGATCAGAATCGTTAAGAGCACGCAAACGCCGCCGCAGAATTTCGGCCCGCCAAGCCAGAGCCGCCGCCCCGGTACGCGGCGGATACTTGTCCCCGTCAGCCGTTATCATAAAGCTGCCCTTATCCACAACTTTACGATTTTTCACCATACAACCTTCCGGAAAAACGATCCAGGCCGCATTTTCCCCGACCAAGCTCTTTATAATCAACTTATCGCGCTCGGGATCGCCAACTGAAACCGCACCCACCTGCTCCAGGTAGCGGCCCATAAAACCGCCAAAAAGTTCTGAAGATGCCAGGGCGAATTCCGGGGAAACCTTATTTGTAACTATTCAGCGTAAGTAGAAAAGCTTCTAATTTTGATGTATTTCAGTGAATTCAGGGGACATAACCTGATTCTCCGAAGGAAATCGGGATTGTGTCCCCTGAATTCACGGGTTAGCTGAATAGTTACCCTTATTTAATTATTTGGAGTTAAGTAAGGTGTCCCCGGAACAGCTTTAATTATTTGGAGTTAAGTAAGGTGTCCCCGGAACAGCTGTCGGAACAGCTGGAGCCCCGGAACAGCTGGTATCGCAATTATCAGCCTTGAAACTTTTCCCATTGGAAACGGCCGATATTGCGTTTATCGCGATCAAAGTTGAT
>JAYEMC010000332.1:0-2283 GCA_034717935.1 Pseudomonadota bacterium
CGGGGACATGCCTCCAGGCCGGGCTTTAGCCCGTGACGAGCTGAGCCGTGTCCCCCTCGAATAAATGACTGCCAGGTTGTTTGCCGATAGGCGAACGTTCTGATGCAGGAATTTAAACGGAACGAGAGGGCGAAGCAATGTTTGCAGCATTTGCTGTGTCTTTATGGTTGGCGCGCTGAAATTGCAAAACAAAAAATCTATCATATTACAAGGATAAGGAGAGAGAAAATTATGCCGGAGTCTACTGCTAAATCCCGGAGATCTTTACAGCGTCGGGGCTTTACTTTGATTGAGCTGTTGATTGTTATGGTTATTATCGGCCTGCTTGCCTCCTTGGTGGCTCCTACCATGTTCAAAAAGGTTGGCGGGGCCAAACGCAAAACCGCCGGGGCTCAGATTGCGCTGCTGGGCACCGCCCTCGATTCCTACCGACTCGATAACGATATGTATCCCACTACAGAGCAGGGTATGGAGGCGTTGCGGGTAAAACCGGAAGGTGCGAATAATTGGGATGGGCCCTATATGCCTAAAGATATTCCCAAAGATCCCTGGGGTAATCAGTATGTTTACAAGTCTCCGGGTGATCACGGTGATTACGATCTTACTTCCTACGGTGTCGACGGTCAGTCCGGCGGTGAGGATGACAAAGCCGACATAAACAGCTGGGAAAACTAATTGAAGGCGCAAAAAACGTTCATCTGCGTCGTTGAACAAAACCTTCGTCACTGCGGCGTACTATTTGTACGCCTCATTCCTCAGGTTTCGTTCGCCTAGCATCTAAACATTTTTTCCACCTTCAATATTTTGCGGTTAGAGAACCGATAGAAATATTGATGGCAATTATATGAAAAAAAACTCCCTTACCGCAGCGTTTACGCTGGTTGAACTGATTGTCGTGGTTGCGATTATGGGTATGGGGTTGAGTGTCTTTCTCGGGATCAATTATCGCCAGCGTGAGGCCTTTCACTGGCGAGCCAATTTGCGCGAACTCCATGTTTTTCTTAAGGTGGCCCGGAGTTATGCGATTTTGGAGCGGCGCCGTAATGATTGTCTCTACAGTTCTGAACAGCGTAGTTTCAGAGAAAGCCTGCGCGGCAGGCGGGTGGAGCTGGCCTCCGGCGTGGAGTTTGTTTTATCGGATGAGCAGCAGGCTTGGCTTGACGCCGGTGAAAGTATTCGAGCGGCGACAGAGGTAGAGGTCGGAGTCGGAAAAACGGCGCTCGTTATGATAACTTTTTATGCTGATGGTGGTGCTTCCGGTGGTCCTTTGGAGATTAGTAGTGGTCGTCGAGGGGCCTTTCTGGAAGTTGACCCTTTGACCGGTGCGGTTAAGGTGGAAGAGCGAATCGAGGATGATGATTAGCGGTGATGAGCGTGGTTTTACGTTGTTGGAGATGATGGTCGCGGTGATGATTGTGGGGCTTACCGTAACCACCTTCTTTCAGCTTTTTGGGGCGAGTTTGCGGCTTGAGCAGCGGGCACGGGGTTTTGATGAAATAATTGTTCTCGGACGTCAGACCTTTGCCTTTTTGCAGGCTCGGGATTTGCGCAAGGATGAATTTCCCTGGTCAGGTGAAATTGAAAATTTCTCTTGGAGTCTGCGTCTGGAGCCGGTCGATGTTAAGCCCGAGGTCGAGGATAACGGCGTCGTTGATAGTGAAAGCGTAGCTCTGCGCTGGACCAGTGAGCTCTATCGCCTGGTCTTTGCCATGCAGGATATGCGGCGTTCTGGTCGCCATCTGCGCTTGGTTAACTATAGTCAGGTAAAGCCCGGATATTTTACGGATGAGTTTAAAGAAGAACACTTCTAACAGCGGCTTTACTCTGATCGAGATGGTTATTGCCATGACCATTCTGGCTCTGGTGGTGACTGTGCTCTACCTGGCATTTTCGACCGCCGGACGCATCTGGAGCCGGCAGCAGATCAAAGGGGGGCGGGGTGAGTATGAAGCGGCTTTAGCTCGTCTTATGTCTGATGATCTGCAAAATTTAGTGCCTTATAGTTTTAGTTGGGAGAAAGGTGAGGGTTTTTTCTTTGCTTTGGGCCCAAAGGCTCTGTTTTATGCAACGACCAGCGGTTATGGGGCTCGCCGACGTTCGGCTGAGGGGCTCTATTTTGCCTGTTGCTACCTGCAGGAGAGTCAGGAAAAAGAGGGTTTTGCTCTCTATCTGGTCAAAGAGTTGGGCCCGAAAAAAATTCTCATTGAAACTTTATGGGATTTTATCCGGAAGCCGGAACAGAGTCTGGTCGTTAATGAAGTTTTAAGCGAGGTTTCACTGCTT
>JAYEMC010000333.1:0-2263 GCA_034717935.1 Pseudomonadota bacterium
GAGCTATTATTAAATCAACGGCCATAGCGACTGCGAACTTGACGCTTAACTTCATCCCATGAAAGACACGATGCCGAGTTCTTCACTAAATTGGATTTTCGTCTTGCCAACTCATTTTTTTGCCACTTATGCACAGGGACTGCAGACGGGGTAGCCGCTAAATCATCCCACAGATCTTCAACTAATTGAAGTTTTTCAGGTGGGCTCAAGTCGAAAATGGATGTAGGATTTAAATTCATTTTTACCTCCCAGTAAAAAACTGACTATTTGACGTTGTCTATACCCATACCAATTTAATTTGGTAATGGCAACTTCAATCTTCAGGCCAAACAGCAAACCCAACCTTCATCGTAACCTTTTCTAATCAAAAACTTCGTTTTAATGCAATACCTAATTTGCGGTTTCAGCTCAAAAAACAATTTAGTAAATAAGTGCGATATCCCGTAAACATTACCCCTGCCAATCTCAACCTTCGCGACAAACTGCTACTTTAAGATTCATCGTAACATCCTCTAAATCACAAACAAAGTTTTAAATCAATATCTACTTTCGTAGTATCCCCAAGTTGGCCACTAAAAAACTTTTTTCTTGACATTAACATAAAAACTGTTAAGAATAGGTGTCATGAAAAATGAAACTAAAACATTCTCGCTGGAAGAGCTCTGTACTCTGGTCGAGATGAATAAGCGGAAAATCCGCTTTTACATGCAGAAGGGCCTGGTTGACCGTCCTGAAGGAACCGGCAAGGGTTCATACTACACCCACCGGCATCTTGAGCAGCTGCTGACAGTGCGCAAATGGAAGGATGCCGGGTTATCTCTCGAACGGATTCTGGAGCTTCGCGACACCGAGCAGCAGGAAGACAGTTCAGGCATTCCCATTCCACCGCCCCGCCTACCCAAACCCGGTTCCATAGAAGTCTGGAGCCATATACGCATTGTCGATGGAGTAGAGTTGCATGTCGAGCCCGGGCGCTCTGCTTTATCTCCAGAGCAGATACGGGTCCTGTGCCGTGATATTTTAATAAATTTTGAACGACTTCAAAAAAAGGACACTTGAGCATGTATTTACCAGAGCAATCAGTCGACTACAGCCTGCACACAACCACCGGTACAAACATGGTGCTTCAGTCGGTCAACGTTGACGTTGTCTTACAAAACCTTCTCTGCAAAACCACGATGCAACAACTCTACCGAAACCTTGAGGAAAAACCGATAGAAGCGGTTTACTCCTTCCCCTTAGCCAGTCAGGCGGTACTTCTGGAGCTACGGGTCACGATTGGCGACCGTAAATTGCAAGGGATAGTGACAGAAAAAGGATCAGCGGAAGAACGTTACGAGGAAGCTGTTTCCGATGGCAATACAGCCATTATGCTTGAAAAGCTCGAAAACGGCCTCTACACCATGAATGTCGGGAATATTTTAGCTGGTGAAGAAGTATCTATTGCCATCACCTATGCTGAATTACATCTCTGGCAGGGAGACACTTTGCGCTTTCACTTGCCAACCACGATAGCCCCGCGCTATGGAGATCCGGAAGCCGCCGGGATCCAGCCACACCAGATACCTGAGTACGATCTTTTGACCGAAAACCGGTTTAGCCTCAAAATGGACATATGCGGCCTTTTAGCTAATGCGAATATCGAATGCCCATCACATAATGTAGCAATCGCCCGTCATGACGACCGCACTGTCCTTACCCTGGCCGCCGGCAAGACCTGGATGGATCGTGATTTTATCCTTAATCTACGCACAGATGCAGTAACAAAAGACACTGCGGTTAGTGACTGTGATATTAACGGCGGCTTTGTAGCCCTTGCCTCTTTTACGCCAAGATTACCCCGGCCTCATAAAACACCCCCCAAAAAGCATTAAAATCATGGTTGACTGCTCCGGATCCATGACTGGAGATTCCATAACTCAGGCGCGGCAGGCGATCAACGACATTCTAAACCAGCTCCGGCCCGAAGACTATTTCAATCTAATCGCTTTTGGCGGCACCTGCAAAATATTTTCCGATCGCCAGATCAGAGCTGACAAGAAGAACATTACCAAGGTTAAACGACTTCTTCGCAGCCTTGACGCCGACATGGGCGGGACCGAAATAGACAAGGCCTTGCAAGCGACTATCCACATCCCCGGCCCTCAAATTCCTCATGACATCTTGCTGATTACAGATGGCGAGGTGTGGGAAACAGAAAAGATTATAAGCACAGCAAAAAAATCAGGTCACCGAGTCTTTACGGTTGGGGTCGGCAGCTCTG
>JAYEMC010000334.1:0-2238 GCA_034717935.1 Pseudomonadota bacterium
GAATGCTCTTTTTCCCCAGCTCAGCGTTATTTTTTGTAAATAATGCTCGAAATACTAAGTGTATGTCTGTGCTTATTTACAAAAAATGCCTCGATCTGAGAAAAAATTTCTATTCTCGGACAGCCTCCTAGCGGCAAAACTTCCCGCCTGAGAGAGCCCTCAATCAAGTTTTTGCAACAAACATACCACTACTGCAAAAAATAAATATATGTAACTATTTGACAAATAGAGTAAGAGGAACTATTAACTTATGGAAGACTAAGAAACTTAAGCAGGAGTGATTTTCGCCTGATCCAAGGATAGAGGTTCAAGCTATGAGCAATCAGGAGATTCGTGAAGTTTTGACCTCCAACATGGAGGACTACCTTGAGGCAATACTAAATCTTCAACAAGAACAAAGAGTTGCCCGGGTCAAGGACGTCGCCAAACGTCTCAACGTCAAAATGCCAAGCGTCACCGGGGCGATGAAGGGATTAGCGGAAAAAGGGCTGGTCAACTACGAACGTTACAGCTATTTGACCTTAACTGAAGCCGGAGAGAAAATTGCGCGGGATATCGGGGAGCGTCATAAAACTTTCTACAGTTTTCTGACAAAGGTTCTGCAAATTGATCATCAGACAGCCGAACTTGATGCCTGCCGTCTCGAACACGCAACCAGCCGCGAAACCTTCGAAAGGATAAAAGAGTTCACCAACAACTACAATAACAATAAATCAACTTAAAAAGTCACGGAATGGCTAAGTGAAAATTTCGATAGACAAGATGATGTGGTTTTCCAGGCGCGAGACCATACATATGGTATGTCGAGTGTCTGGAAAACCACATCATCGCAGGATATCGGAACTTTTTACGCCCCGCAGGAAGTGCCCTTGGGGTGCGACGCCATCAACTTAAAATTTTAAGCTGTACTTCTTTACCGATCAACTGATCGAACATCGATCCAGCCGGAACCAACAAAGTCACCACCCGGTCACCTGAATTATCCGTAACCGCGGTCGCACGCCGCTGAATTCGCGGCTGACGCCGATTGGTTCCAGCAAAAGGAATCGGCGAATAACGCCGCGGATGCTGGCGCCCATTCCGAACATGAAGAATACGACCGCGAACATCAATAGTTTTGCGGTGCATCAGCCCACCGGCCTTTAACTTAGCTCCCGGAGAAACCGACTGGACTACGACATTGCTAATAGGCTGACTGTTATCAATCATAGATTTTTCTCTTCTTTAATTGGTTCTTGAGAATAAACAATACCTCCCAACCATCGACAAAAACCATAATAACTTTAGTAAAATTATCCATCTCTATCAGCACTGCTGCCAATCTTTGATTCGGTACTCAATTTTTCGCACACTAATACCGAGCTCCCGAGCCGCCTGGGCTTTACTTGGGCAACGCTCCAGAGCCGCTAAAATCATCCGCTTTTCCACCTCCTTAAGGGTCAACGAGGTAAAGCTCTCCCCTTGCGAATCCCCCGCTTGGCTTGCAATTGCAGGAGAATCATTAACCAAGCGCAAATAATCCGGCAAGTCTTCGACTGTAATAGGACTCTCTTTGGCATAAATAACGGCTCTCTCAATAACATTTTCCAGTTCACGCACATTTCCAGGCCAGGCTGCACTTTCGAGAAGCTGCATCGCTCCCCGTTCAGGAAAAATGACCGGCCGCTGTTCACGCCCGGCGATTTTATCACAGAAATATTTGACCAAAAGGGCAACATCACCAGGACGTTCCCGCAAGGGGGGCAACGTAAACTGAACAACATTGAGTCGATAATAGAGATCTTCTCGAAATTCGCCCGCTGCTGCAGCCGCCCGCAAATCCTTATTGGTCGCTGCCAAAACCCTGACATCAACATAATGCGTTTTCTCACCACCAACCTGCTGAAACTCTCCGGAGACCAGAACCCGTAAAAGTTTAGCCTGCACCGACAGCGCCATATCACCAATCTCATCGAGAAAAATGGTGCCCCCGTCGGCCAACGCAAATTTACCCTGTTTATTGCGCACAGCTCCGGTAAAAGCCCCTTTGACATGACCAAAAAGTTCACTTTCGAGCAAACCTTCATGCAAAGCCGCGCAATTGATGGTAATCAGAGGTTTTTCAGCGCGAGCCCCAAGACGGTGCAGAGCCCGAGCCACCAACTCTTTACCGGTACCAGTCTCGCCTTCGATCAAAACCGTGGCCATAGTCGGGGCAACATCACGAAGAGCCCGAAAGATCTTCTCCATCACCATGCT
>JAYEMC010000335.1:0-2237 GCA_034717935.1 Pseudomonadota bacterium
GGTGCCGCAGGGAGCCTACTATATTATGGCCGATTTTCGCAATTTAAGTAAGCTTGGCGACCTCGATTTTGCTCACTATCTGGTTAAGGAAAAAGGTCTGGCCAGCGTTCCTGGTTCAAGTTTTCTGCCGCCGGGAGAGCCCGACAGCGGCCAGGTTCGTTTCTGTTTCTGTAAAACCGACGCAACTTTGCAGGCCGCGGCTAAGCGGCTGCGAGCATTATAGCTTATTGACAACTGAGGAAAAATGGCGGAAAAACATATTATTCTGGGCACTGCCGGGCATGTTGATCATGGTAAAACAACCCTGGTCAAAGCTTTAACCGGAACCGATACCGATCGGCTGGCGGAAGAGAAGAAACGCGGGATTACGATAGAGTTGGGTTTTGCCCATTTAACCCTGCCCAGCGGTCAAATGGTCGGGGTTATTGATGTTCCCGGTCATGAACGATTTATCAAAAATATGGTGGCCGGGGCCGGAGGGATCGATCTGGTGCTCTTGTTGGTGGCGGCGGATGAAGGAGTGATGCCGCAAACCTTGGAGCATTTTGAGGTCTGTCGCCTTTTAGGGGTCGAACGTGGCCTTGTCGTGATTAGTAAAAGTGACACGGTTGATGAAGATCTGCTCGAACTGGTAACTGAAGAGGTCGCCGAACTGGTCGCCGGGAGTTTTCTTGAGGAAGCTCCGGTAATTTCGGTTTCAGCAACTACCGGAGCCGGAATTGATGATCTGCTGGCAGCTCTTGATGAGTTGGTGGCAACGGTGGTTGAGCGGCCCGATTCCGGAGCTTTTCGCCTGCCGGTTGATCGGGCTTTTGTGATTAAAGGTTTTGGTACCGTGGTTACCGGAACCGTGCTTGCAGGGTCTTTAGGCTTGGGTGATGCCGTGATTCTGGCACCTTCCGGATTAGAGAGCCGGGTGCGCAGCCTTCAAGCCTATGGAGAGGAGCGCGAGCAGGTTTTTGCCGGTGAGCGGGCTGCCATAAATCTGCAAGGCCTGGAAAAGTCGGAGATCGAACGCGGTGAAGTTCTGGCCCGGCCGGAAACCGTATTGCCAACCTCGATGGTTGATGTTTTCTATACCCATCTCTCCTCGGCAACGTCTCCTTTGCCGGCTCGCAGTAAATTGCTCGTGCATAGCGGTATGGCGGCCTTGATGGGGACGGTTGTCGTTCTTAATGGCCAGGAACTTGGGCCTGGAGCCAGCGCTTTTGTTCAGGTGCGTCTCGAAAAACCAACGGTTATAATGTATGGTGATCGGATCGTGATGCGGAGTTTTGCGCGGCGTGAGACTGTCGGTGGCGGCTTGGTTGTCAATCCCTGTCCGGCCAAGCATCGGCTTAAAGATTATTCGCTTTTGTTACCCGATTTTAAACTTTTGCAGGCCGGAAAACCCGGCGATGTTGTTGCTGTTTTGGTGAAACAGGCCGGCGTTGCCGGATTGCGGTTGGCTGAGCTTAAATCTTTTCTTAATTTCTCCGGTAAAGCCTTAGCTAAAGTTGTCGATGAACTTCTGGCCCGGCGTGAGGTTGTCCGTTTCGATAATGAAAAGCAGCTTTTTATTACGGGAGAAATTTTTGACGGCCTGGCGGAGAAAATTTTGACGATGGTGATAGACTATCATCAGCGTGAACCAATGCGTGAAGGGATGGCCAAGGAGGAGGTTCGTTCACGTTTAGACCTTTCAGCCCCTCTTTTTCATGCCCTTTTGCAGCGTCTGGTGAAAAATACAAAACTGGTAGTTGATAAAGATCTGCTACGCACTCCGAATCACCGGGTGCGGCTGGCGGTTGACGCCGACAAGCTCAAAGCCGGGTTGATTGCTCTCTATCGTAAAGCGGGACTTAGTTTTCCTGACTATAGCTCTTTGAGCAAAGAGTTTACAGCCGAAGAGGATGATATTAAGCAATTGGTGACCATTCTGGTTAAGGAAGGTACCCTTTTGAAGGTTCGGGACGGGATCTTTATCACCCCTGAGCACTATGAGAAGATGCGTTCGCAAGTTGTGACTTTTCTCAAAGCGCACGAAACCATGACCACCCAGGAGTTCAAGGCGCAAATCAATCTCAGCCGCAAATATATAATTCCCCTCTTCGAATACCTCGACCAACGCAAAGTCACCGCCCGCAAAGGTGAGGCCCGCATCCTCCTGCAGGGTTGATGGCTAAGTAAAAATTCCGATCTTCTGCGTCGTCGTGGTTTTTCAGACGCTAGACATACTTTATGTATTGTCTAGCGCC
>JAYEMC010000336.1:0-2229 GCA_034717935.1 Pseudomonadota bacterium
TTAATGTGTCTGCCTTACTATAATACATACACGTTAAATAAGCAAGAAAAAATCACGACTTCCAATTGAAAATCGTGACTTAATTACTGTTTTTTGCTTAAAGTGTGCGTCTTATACGACTTTCAGGTTACTACACAACAGAAATCAGGATCAGCGGTAAAATCAGCAAGGATTATGGTGATGGATGATGAAGAGATGGTTAGGGATCTGGTCCAAAGGCAACTTTCTGCCCTCGGCCATGAAGCGGTTCTGGTGGCTGGTGGTGAGCAGGCAATAAACAAGTACCAGGAATTGCAGGATAGAGGTACGCCAGTTGATCTCGTGATTATGGATTTAACCATTCCAGGTGGCATAGGTGGACAGGAAGCGGCCCAACGACTTCTTCAACTTGATCCTAATGCTAAACTCATCGTCGCAAGCGGTTACTCGAACGACCCGGTAATGGCCGGTTATCGACAATATGGATTCTATGCTGCAGTTGCAAAGCCCTTTGATCTGGCTGAATTGAGGAAGGGCATTGATTCTGCGTTAAGTTGAATTTAACAGAGATGAGATTCAATCTGTTGTGGTTTTTGCCGGCGGGAATATCAATCGCAGAGATTCTTGTCTCTGGTTGAGGCGCTAAGGTGTTTTCCCAGCATAAACCCAGGAGGCTATCCTAGGAGCCTGTCCGAGAATAGAAATTTTTTCTCAGATCGAGGCATTTTTTGAAAATAAAGCATACCCCAAGGGCACTTCCTAGGGCACTTCCTGCGGGGCGCAACATACACTTAGTATTTCGAGCATTATTTTCAAAAAATAACGCTGAGCTGGGGGAAAAGAGCATTCTCGGACAGGCTCCTAGGATTTGATTCAACCTTCTTAGTTCAGACTGGGCCGGATCGAGGAACAGGATTTTTTCACCAACCCAACAATTTTATTCCAGGCCCCAAAAGAGAATTCAACTTCGCGCTGTTTCAGATGTAATAAAAAGGCTCCTAATGAGAGAAAAATGAGATTCGGCAAACAGAAAAAGAAGAGAGCCAGCGAAGGCAGCCATTCGGCCAGATACTCAGCTACCATACCGGTCAGATAATAGGCTAAAATAAAGATAAGGCCAAAAATAAAGCCCTGAAAACGGGCTCCGCTGCGGACCGGCACCAGAGCTAAAGCCAGTCCTAACAGGGCAAAAGCAAGACAAGAAAAGGGCTGGGTAAATCGTTCATAAAGCGTCGCTTGAGCCCGTCTAGAATCCCCCCCTTCTCTCTTTCTAAGAGCAATTTTGTGCCACAGGTCGGTATTCGATAAAGCTTTGTTTTTAAGTTTCACTTCTCCCTCTTCGCCCAACAGATCAGAAATATCAAAGTTGATGCGATATTGGGAAAAATCGGTCACCCGATAACTCTCCTCTGACGGATCGTACTCATGAATCGTACCGTTTTCAAGCTGTAGCAACAAGGACGATGAGCTGCGATCACCGACAATTACCCCCTCTAAGGCCGTAATTGTCTGGGGCTGGTCACGATGCCGGCGATCTTCAATAAAAACCTCAGCCACCCGTCCGTTTTCCCGATTAATCTTACCCATATAGATAGCCATACCCGGAAAGGCCAGATTAAGAGATTGAGAGCGCAAGGCCAGAGTCACTTTTTCCTGCAAAATCTCAAAGGTTATCAGGCGAACCTGACGCATCCCCCAGGGAGCCAGCCAGGCGCTCACCAACATGGTAACAAAGGTACAAGCAAGCGCAAGCTGAAAAACCGGTTTAAACAGAGCATAAGGAGATACTCCAGCCGCTTTCAAAGCCACAACTTCCCCATCCCCAACCATACGCCCCAAACCGACCAAGACCGCAAAAAAGAATGAAATCGGCAGCGCCATAGTCAAAATCTTAGGAATCAAAGCCAAGACCAGACGAACAACATCCCAAACGCGAACCCCTTCAGAAACCACCATATTGACAATTTTGAAGAGCTGCCCCAGCAAAAGGATGAAAACCAAAACCATCAGGGCATAAAAAAAGGGGAGTAAAATCTCCCGCTGCAGATAACGATTAATAATCGACATAGCTATATTTAAAGATCTCCCAACTCTTTCAAACTAACCACCTGACAGCCGGCAACGATCAGATGATCAAGCAGACGAATACCGAGGGTGGCGGCAGCATTTTTCAACTCTTGCGTAATGTTAAGATCATCGACTGATGGCGTCGGACTGCCTCCGGGATGATTATGAGCAACCAACAGAGCC
>JAYEMC010000337.1:0-2225 GCA_034717935.1 Pseudomonadota bacterium
ACAACCGATCAATGAAGAACAAGAAATTTTACTCGAATTCTACGAACATGTCGCCGAATACCAGGGAATTCTTATTGAACAATAATCAACACAAAAAACCTGGTTCAATTCCGGAAACACTTTACTTTCTGCGAATTAAGTAAGGTGTCCCCAGAATCTAACCAGAATCTGCAGGTATCCTCAGAATCTTCAGAATCGCGGAGTTCAAACAAAAAAACCGGCTCAAATGAGCCGGTTTTTTTGTTTGACATTTAGGACAACGCCCACGTTAACTTAACTAATAATCTATTTTCGTGCTGATCCGTAACCGATTTTGACGATGGCCTCTTCGATTTCGTCCAATACTGCGGGATCATCGATTGTTGAAGGCATCCGGTACTCCTCGTTATCGGCAATTTTGCGCATGGTTCCGCGCAGGATTTTACCGGAACGAGTCTTGGGCAGACGGGGAACCTCGGTCGCCAACCGAAAACAGGCAACCGGGCCGATCTGTTCTCGCACCATCTGGACGCACTCTTTGCCGATCTCTTCCGCGCTTTTAGTAACCCCGGCTTTAAGCACAAAGAAACCCAGCGGCACTTGCCCTTTAAGGTTATCCTCAACCCCCAAGACGGCGCATTCGGCAACGTCGGGATGGGTGGCGACAATCTCTTCCATGCCGCCGGTTGAGAGGCGATGACCGGCAACGTTGATAACATCATCAACCCGGCCCATGATGTAGACGTAACCTTCATCATCAATATAGCCACCGTCACCGGTAAAATAGTAACCGGGATAGACGCTGACATAAGACTCAATGTAGCGCTGATCCTGCTCCCACAAAGTCGGCAGGCAGCCTGGCGGCAGCGGCAATTTGATCGTCACAATACCTTCCTGATTGGGCCCCAGCTCATTACCATCATTATCGAGAATTTGGACATTATAACCCGGCACGGCCTTGGTCGGTGAGCCCGGCTTAATCGGAAAGAGCCCAAAACCAACACAGTTGGCCGTAATCGGCCAGCCGGTTTCAGTCTGCCACCAATGATCGATTACCGGTATTCCGAGCAGATCGGTAGCCCAATGATAGGTATCGGGATCGAGACGTTCGCCCGCAAGAAAGAGATTTTTAAAGCAGGAGATATCATACTTTTTGAGGAATTCACCATTAGGATCTTCTTTCTTAATCGCCCGAAAGGCGGTGGGCGCTGTAAAAAGAACCTTAACCTTATGCTCGGAAATAACCCGCCAGAAAGCCCCGGCATCCGGCGTACCGATCGGTTTTCCTTCATAGAGAATTGTCGTGCAACCCTGAAAGAGCGGCGCATAAACAATATAGGAGTGACCAACCACCCAACCGACATCGGAAGCGGCCCAATAGACATCACCGGGCTCAACTCCGTAGATCTGGTGCATACTCTGCTTTAAAGCAACGACATGGCCGCCGTTATCACGCACCACCCCTTTGGGTACACCGGTAGTTCCCGAGGTATAGAGAATATAGAGAGGATCGGTTGCGGCCACGGTCGTACAGCCCACCGGTTGGGCCGCATTATAAAGCTCCATCCAGTCGAAATCACGACCGGCAATGAGATCGGACTGCACCTGCGGGCGCTGATAGATGATACATTTTTCCGGTTTTACATCAGCCAGTTCAATCGCTTTGTCGAGCAGCGGTTTATAGGGCAGAACCTTGGTTGCCCCTTCAAGACCGCAGGAGGCCGAGATCATCAGTTTGGGCTTGGCATCATTAATTCTGACCGCCAGCTCATTCGGGGCAAAACCGCCAAAAACTACGGAATGGACGGCGCCGATGCGGGCGCAGGCGAGCATTGCAATAGCGGTTTCGGGAATCATCGGCATATAGATAATCGCCGTATCCCCTTTTTTCAAGCCTTGAGCTGTCAGAACCCCGGCAAAACGGGAGACCTGTTCGAGAAGCTCACTGTAGGTTATCTTTTTAACGGTATTGGTTTGCGGACTGTCATAGATTATCGCAACCTGGTCAGCCCGGCCATTTTCGACATGATAATCGATCGCATTATAACAGGTATTAAGTTCACCACCGGTAAACCAACTATAAAAATTAGGAGCCCGGGAATCATCAAGGACCTTATCCCATTTCTTAACCCACTGTACGTCTTCCGCCGCAGCCGCCCAATATTGATCCGGAGATTCCATCGATTGGCGATACGCTTCTTCATATTTTCCCATCTAAAACCCTCCTCATAATTTAATTAAAACAA
>JAYEMC010000338.1:0-2220 GCA_034717935.1 Pseudomonadota bacterium
GCCATTAATGCTGCTATTTCAAATCTTGACAGTGCCCGTACGACATTACGTTCTGAGGCTAAAGATTTGGCTAATGATCTCTCGACCATAACCATTCGTCAGGATTTTACTTCCAAGATGATGAATACCCTCAACGACGGTGCCGACAATCTGACTCTCGCCGATATGAATGAAGAGGGTGCCAACATGTTGATGTTGCAGACCCGTCAGGGATTAGGTACATCTTCTCTGAGCATGGCTTCACAGGCGGCGCAGTCGGTACTGCGACTCTTCTAGTAGCGGCAAAGAGTGATTTTGCTTAAGAAGTGAGAATACGCTCAGAGGGGGTAATCCCCTCTGAGCGTAGCCGCGCTGAACAGGAGGTAGAGAGATGATTGTCAATCCTATAACAGCCGAAGGAGCTGGTCAGATACTGGAACGGCGAACCGTGCCGCCGGGTTTGGCTCGTGCTCCGGGGCAGAGAGGCGTTGACGGAAAACTTTCCGAAAAGGGAGTTTCCGAAGAGGGATCCTCCGAAGAGGCGACCGGTGTTGCATTTGCCGATCAGTTAAGTAAAGGCTTGGGCGGGCGTGTTGTCACGCCTGAATGGCAGCAGAAAATTGGTCTTTCACATGGAATTCAGGTTGCAGACCAAGCCATGGAGGAGATCGACCAGGAGCTCCAACAGGCCAAAAAAGATTTGATCGAAATCCGTAAAATGTTTCCGCCATATCCGCACGGCAGTGAAGAACGGGCTGAGTTGCTCAACAGTTATAAATCTTTGCGTCTGCAGGTTGACCAATTGACTTTTCCCCCTGAGGTTGAGTCTCTGTTGGAAGGTGGTTTGGAACAGATTAAGTTGAGCGGGCCGGTCGAAGAAGTTGAAGATAGTGAATTGCCCGCTTTGATAGCGGATCTTGAACGGGTATCCGGAGTTCTTTACGAGCGCCGCGTAAGTCTTGAGTTAAGTGCCGGAAAAATATTTAATCAGGAAACCGGTGAAGATGTGGTGTTTTCCAAACTGAGTGTCGAAGTTCAAGAGCAGCTGGCCGCCTACGATTTTTCTATGGGGCGACCAAAAACCGGAGTGCATCAGGATCTGCCTTTTCTCGATTAAAAGGGGATCTCAAGCGTCGGAGTGTAGAGTGCTATGGCTTTAAAAATTGCGCTAAAACCGCATGAAAGAATAGTTGTTGCCGGAGCCGTAATCAGTAATGGAGAGAAGCGTAGTGATCTGATTATCGAGAATCAGGTGCCGATTTTACGGGAAAAGGATCTCATGAGTGAGGCCGAAGCCAATACCCCATGCCGACGCATCTATTTTATTATTCAATTGATGTATTTTGACCAAGAGAATCTTAAGGAACATCACAAAACCTATTGGCGGTTGGTAGATGAAGTGGTTGTCGCCGCTCCGAGTATGTCTGTTTTTGTGGATCGAATCAGCGAGTGTCTGGTTAGTGGTAATTACTATCAGGCCTTGCGTCGGGCTCGAGAATTAATCGAATATGAGAAGGAGGTATTGAACAGTGTCGTTAAATCCGATGGATGCCTATAAAAAGGTTGAGCAGGATACTCTGTCCGGCTCTGAAGTGGAGGCTGCGGTGTTGATTAAGGCCGCCGATAAGATGCAGGATTGTCAGGATCAATGGGATGCCGAAGCGTGTGAGCGCAAGCTGGATGAATCACTCAAATTTAACCAGCTGATCTGGAGTATCTTTCAGAGTGAGTTGTCCGCAGAAGATAATCCTCTACCCAAGGATTTGCGGGTTAATCTGCTCCGTCTCAGCTCTTTCATTGATGGCCGTTCTCTGGAAACCATGGCCTATCCGGCCCCGGAGAAACTGACAATTCTGATCAATATTAATCGTAATATTGCAGCCGGTCTCAGGGAGCACCCCAAAGCCGCTTGATAAAAAGTTGGTTCAAATCACGCTCGTCATTCCGGCGAAAGCCGGAATCCAGTAATAATTTGCAGTTATAAAAAAGCGACTCCGGGTTGATTTCAGCCTGAGGTCGCTTTTTTTATGTTAGTTGCATTTTTGAGGCGTCCCGCCCGCGTCAACGTCTTTGCCAACTCCTCTCCGGCAATCGTTATCACTTCAGCGCTCAGAACATCATCCTTAATTTCATTAAAAGCCCGACGTCCCTTTTTAACACCATCCCGACAGCAGATAGCTGCCGCCTGGAGAAAACGGGCGGCCTGATACTCGGGAGCCCGTTGTAGCTGTTTGTTTAATC
>JAYEMC010000339.1:0-2212 GCA_034717935.1 Pseudomonadota bacterium
ATAGCGCAGACTCTTCGGTTTCCCGGTGCAATCTTGGCCAGAAAGGTAAGACCTCCCAGTGACAGTATAACTAAAGCGAAATAGAGGGTTCTGCCAGCCCCGGGAAAAAGGATAGAGCTAAGAAATTCTTGCAGAAAAGTGCCTTTATTCGGTTGGGCATCAGCATAATGGCTGTAAAAATTTGTGGGCAGAGCCATAAAGATCAGTTTGCTGTTGCTCTGTATGGTGAGTTCGTTGTCGTCGGTTAGAGATCGGTTTAGGGTTGGATCCAATTTTAAAGCCAGTTCTAAAGCTTGCGAACTCTTTTCAAGGTTAAATGATTGGCGAATATAGGCTTGGCTGAGATTATAATAGGGAATGCCTGAGTTTTTTTCAAGTTTACTGGCTTTCAAATAGAGATCTTCGGTTTTTTCAGGTCTGTTTTGTAGAAGATAGAGGTTGGCAAGGTTATTATAAACGGCACCCAGTTCTGTTTTATCAGTAATGATTTTTTTCAAAAATATTTCGGCTTCAGCGTAATTTTTTCTGAGGCGCGCAGACTCGGATTGAGAAAAAAGCTGTAATATCAGTTGACTCTGATTGGTTGCCGGTTCTCCTTGAGTGGTTTGCTCGGTTTTATCATAAAGACCGGAAGAGGTATGTCGGGCAGCTTTGAAAAACGATGAATCGAGAGCCAGCAGTGAGGTCATACCTTTTTCGTAGGCCTGGGGGACGATGAGTAACATTGAGAGGAGTATAACCAAGGTGAAGACATCTCGTTTGGTTGCGACCAGAGATATCCCGCAGGCCAGCAAAAGTAGGCCGAGGAGTGGGCTTGGAATGAGAATTATTAAAAAAGCGACGACCGCCGTGACCGCTAACAGTATGAAAATCTTCTGGCGGTTCAATTTAATCCGCCCCATTTCGCAAAAAGCCCGGTAGTATTTGACCGTCATTAAAAGGGTGATCAGGAGAAACAAGGCTAACGGGATAAACGCTGCAGTAAACCAGAGAAATGTTGAAGCGAAATAATTTTCCTGAGGGTTAGTCTGGAACTTTTTGCCGGACCGAATCAGGCTTGAAAACGATTTTAAATATTGATGTTGTTGGAAAAGGAGCTTACAGAGTGCGGTTTCGGGAAAAGAGTAGTCAGGTGAAATCGTGATTGCGGTATTTGTCAAAAGGGTTTTTACATCATTTTCTAAGTTTGTTCGGGCAGCCATCTCAAGGAGAGCCATAGAGTAGATTGTAGCGTTGTTGATGTTGTTTTGTCGCTGTTTTTGGATGAAATGGTTAAGTACCGGTTTTAGCTGTTGAAATGACGTTTTGGGTGGATGGATAATCTCTTGCCAAATATTTTCCAGACTATCGTTTCCTTGGCTGCTGGTCGGCCAGAGTAAGACTACAAATAGCAGGCTCAGAAGGAGCTGGATCTTTATTTTTGCAGTCCGGAGTTTTTTTGCTGGTTTCTGCATTCTTAGTCTCAGTCTCAGTCTTAGTCTCAGTCTCTGTGTCTTGGGTAGCGGGCGGAGCCCGCTTTAGGTTTTATCCTCTTACTGAAAATCGTTGATGCTGAAAGTGATATCGACGCTGAGCAGCTTGTGTTGGTCGGCGTCGGTTGATAAACGTAAAGGTAAGGTGACGGTGTATGGATCGATGAGTCTGGCTTTGCCTATTTGGGCAACCTCCGGTTTAAAAGGTTTGTCTGTTGTTGTGTGGGGTTCGATTTTTGGTTGATCGGGCTGTGCACAGATGAGTGGGATGTTTACTTTAGGGGGTTCGTTCTCAGGCTTGGGTTCGGCAACTTTGCTTTTAATCTCCGGGCCGGCTGATGAAATATCCGGTTTTGGTTTGTTTGATACCGCCTGCTCGGTCTGCCTGCTTTTGCGTTTTAAATCATTCAACACCTGTTTACAGCAGGCGGTCAAGGTTTGCAGGACGCCTCCTCCCGTTACTGCCGAAGCGGGGAAACTGGAAACCTGGCGCTGGTTGAGCAGTTTATCGAGCTCTTCAATGCTCATAGCGTTGTCAAGATCACGCTTGTTATATTGCAGGATTAGGGGGATCTGGCTGACATCACGGTTGTAGTATTTAAGATTTTCTATCAGGTTGTTTAGACTTTCCAGATTTTCCTGCTCCATGGAAATTTGGGAATCAGCGACAAAAATGACACCATCAACCCCGGTTAAAACCGCTTTTCGAGTTGAGTTGTAGTATACTTGGCCGGGTACCG
>JAYEMC010000340.1:0-2208 GCA_034717935.1 Pseudomonadota bacterium
CCGGTTTTTTTATCTTATAAACATAATCACCGGCCAAAAAAACCCAAGAAGCATGAGTCTGGATAAGCTCGACCGATTCCGGAAGCGGATCGTAGCGATTGCTTTGTAACAGGTCATCAACCATTATCGGTTGCGGGGTATCATTCATAATAGACCTTCCTATGTAAATTATTCGGCGGGGCAGGAAATCAGAAATTGCTCTTCAAGCCGGGCTTCATCGACACCGGAAATTTTTACTTTTCGATCTTCGATCTGGAGCTTACCGGCACAAAAGAGGGCCAGTGCCCGAGAGAAGATTTTATGCTCACAACGAAGGATACGGGCAGCCAGACACTCTTGGCTGTCATCCGACAAAACCGGGACTGCAGCCTGGATAATGATTGGCCCATGATCAACCTTTTCATCAACAAAGTGAACCGTACAACCGGCCAGTTTGACGCCGTAAGCAAAAGCTTGTTCCTGGCCGTGGGTGCCGGCAAAAGAAGGAAGCAAGGCCGGATGGATATTGATTACCCGATCAGGGAAAGCAGAGAGAAAACCGCCCCCCAAAACCCGCATGAATCCGGCCAAAACAACCAGGTCGACCCGGCTCTCCTTAAGCACTTTAACCAACTCTTGATCAAAACTGTGACGATCACTATAATCACCATGTTTTACAACTTTGGTCGGAATGCCATGGTTCGCCGCCCGGGTCAGACCATAAGCCTCAGCATCGTTACTGATAACCAATGTGATCTCTCCGGCAATGCTTCCGGCCTTAACCGCTTCAATGATCGACTGCAAATTGGTGCCGCTGCCCGAAATCAGAATCCCGATCTTAATCATCTTTTCGCCGTTCAGTCTCAAGAAATAAAATCGGTTCATCTCCGGATTCACGTTTGCCGATCTCACCAATCACGTAAGCCTGCTCTTCGAGGGCATGAAGCCGCTCAAGGATATCATCAACCTCTTCGACCGGTACGATCAAAGCCATACCTATACCGCAATTAAACGTCGTCAACATCTCTTTCTTCGAGACTTTGCCCTGCCGGGCAATCAGGTCAAAAATCGGCAGGCGCGGCCAGGCGAAAGAGTCAATTTGAACCTGACAACGATCGGGCACCACCCTGACAATATTCTCCTGGAGACCACCACCGGTGATATGAGCTACACCTTTCAAATGAAAATCACGGTGTAAATTCAGGATCGTCCGCACATAGATGCGGGTCGGTCGTAGCAGTTCCTCGCCAAGACTCAGCTCCAGTTCCGGCAATTTTTCATCCAGGCTATATGCACTCTCTTCCAACAAAACCCGCCGCGCCAGAGAGTAACCATTACTGTGCAGACCGGAAGAGGCAATACCGATAATCCGGTCACCGACTTTGACTTCCGAACCATCGATAAGATCTGACTTATCGACAATACCGACGGCAAAACCTGCCAATTCATAATCTGAGCCTTGATAAAACCCCGGCATTTCGGCACTCTCTCCACCGATCAGAGAACAGCCCGCCTCCTTACAGCCTCGAGCAATACCGGCAATAATCTCGGTTGCCCGCTCGACATCCAGATGACTCGTCGCCAGATAATCAAGAAAAAAGAGCGGTTCAGCACCTTGAACCACAATATCATTAACCACCATGGCAACCAGATCGATTCCTATTGTATCGTGTTTGTCCGCCAGAAAAGCGAGCTTCAACTTAGTCCCGACACCATCGGTGGAAGAGACTAATACGGGATCACGATATTTATCTAATTGTAGTGAAAAAAGTGCTCCAAAACCACCGATATCGGCGAGCACCTCGGGCCGAAAAGTCTCTTTTACCAAGGGAGCAATATTCTTTACCAAACGGTTACCGGCTTCAATATCAACTCCGGCATCCTTGTAGGTCGTTCCTTCATTTAATTTAGTCAAAACTATTTTCCTTTCAAAATGAAATTTAACTCAACATGGTCAAAACTTTAAATTTACTGCAGCAAAACTTGTGTTAATTTGTGTGGATTCGTGCCCATTTGTGGTTAAAAACAATAGAACCACAAATGAACACAAATAGACACAAATAATTTCAACAATTTTGGTTCCGGTTTTTTCCGGGTCAAAAATAATGATCTAGGAGCCTGTCCGAGAATAGAAATTTTTTCTCAGATCGAGGCATTTTTTGAAAATAAAGCATACCCCAAGGGCACTTCCTGCGGGGCGCAACATACACTTAGTATTTCGAGCATTAT
>JAYEMC010000341.1:0-2203 GCA_034717935.1 Pseudomonadota bacterium
CGAGGTATAATAAACTTGACTCCTCAGACAATGTACGTTTGATTTGATTTTGAGTTTTCATGCATCAAGTATGCACGATTCAGGCTTAGATGTCCAGCTTAAAATTATGGGTAATAGGCAGTCCTAGTACCTCACATTCACCACTCGCCCCTTGCTGTTAAACTCGACGACCATGGTGCGGAAACGGTTACGCCAATATTTCCATTGGCTATCATCCAGCGAGGGGGTCTCGTGGGCGGCGGGGTAACCTAAAGCCGTCATCACCCCTTTTTTAGTCATCCCTTTGTAGGCCTTGCCTTTTTTGATCCCTTTCAAATCGACCGCTGAAAAACCTTTCAGAGAAACCGGCTTAGGCGAAAGAATCAACTCTTCATACTCATCAACGCTCACCCCCAAGCGTCTCTCATGAACCTCAAAAACACCATGTCGACCATCCGCCAAATCATAGTAAAAACCATAATTTTTCATAAAACGCTTCCAGGGACGAACCGTTAATTTAGTATTGGGCGGAATAACAACATGGCCGCCACCGGGATCGGTGTAATTGGCATAACTCGATTTGAGCAGACCATTCTTGTCGGCCTGGGCGTGAATATTGTACTTATTGTACATAGTTTCGCCGGCAGCGTAAATATTTGACAAAAAACCACCAACCAGAAAGATGGCAACCAACAACGACAGGGTAACGATCCGAACCACTCTTTTACTCATTTTGCTCTCCTTTACAAACCAGTTACATATCACTCACGCCCGCACAACGTAAACCCCACAGGGCGCATGCTCGATAACTTCGGCCGAGACACTACCCAGAAAGGCTCTCTTCATAGCCCCTTTCCCGGTACTGCCGATAACCAGCAGATCAATATCATGTTTATGGGCCAACTGGATAATCGAAGATGCCGGTTCACCTTCCACAACGATGGTTTCCAGAGGGACGTCCTTCTCCGCCGCCAGTTTCTTAATCACGAGAAAGGCGTGATCAAGAATCTGCTGCCAACGATCACTAATCTCACCCTCGGCTGAGAGACCTTTAACAAACAGGTCGTCATAATCCCGCACCCGATCAGCTTTAACAAAAACGGCAAAAATCTTATTTTTAAACTTCCCAGCTTGACAACAGGCCAGCCAAACAGCCTCTTGCACAGCCTTATCAGAGACAGCTGAGCCATCTACCGCCACCATGATTTTTCTTCGGACTCCTAACATCACCGCCTCCTCTCAAATGTATAAATTAAAGATTATATGGGTCGATCAGGAATCAATCATCCCATCAAAATGGGCAAAATCGCCCTCACCAGCCGCCATACCCTCACCCACCATCCCTGGGCCAGGGTCCCCATCGTAGTCATCATAACGGTTATCAACATCCCGAAATGTGGTAAATTCTCCGAAAAAGCGCATATTCACAACCCCGGTCGGGCCATTCCTCTGTTTTCTAACAAGAATCTCCGCTAAACCAGCATTCTCGGGATTATCTTTATTGTAGACCTCATCGCGATAAACAAACATAATCACATCGGCATCTTGTTCAATCGCTCCGGACTCGCGCAGATCCGAGAGTTGCGGCCGTTTATCGATCCGCGATTCAACGCTACGATTCAACTGGGAAAGTGCAACAACCGGAATATCCAGCTCCTTTGCCATCGCTTTCAATGAACGCGAAATTTCAGAGATCTCCCGCTCCCGACTCTCTCCATCCCCCCGCATCAGTTGTAGATAGTCGACTACGACCATATCCAGACCTTTACCGTTTTTCAGGCGCCGGGCTTTCGCCCGCATCTCCATCACGCTAATAGCCGCAGTATCATCAATATAGATCGGCAATTCGGAAACCACTGCCGCAGCCTCCGAAAGACGCGGCCAATCATCATCTTTTAGAAGCCCGCGCCTGATCGTCTGAGCATTAATCTCGGACTGACTACAGAGCATTCTGGTCACCAGCTGCTCTTTCGACATTTCCAGAGAAAAGAAGGCAACATGGGAAATGATATCCGGATTAGCGGCTGTATTATGCGCGATATTAAGTGCAAAAGAGGTTTTCCCCATGCTCGGCCGCCCGGCAATAATAATCAGATCGGATCGTTGAAAACCGCAGGTAAGATTATCAATCCCGGTAAAACCGGTCGGCACTCCGGTAATCATAGTATTGCTCCGGTAAGCAGCATCGATAGCGGCAAAACTATTTTTAACAACCTCATTAATC
>JAYEMC010000342.1:0-2199 GCA_034717935.1 Pseudomonadota bacterium
TCATAGGCAGTTGATACCTTGATCATTCCTTTTTCGATAACTATAAACATTAGGCATCTCCTTTTGATTCTGGTGACGACTTGTAATTGCAATCACCCGAAGCTTCCTTGCAAACATCCTTGGGGCCTCTGGTCAGGTAGTGGAGAAAGGATCCCGCAAGTACCGCGCCGGGGGCGAGCAAACTTAAAGGTTTGAGCCAATCTTTCCAGGCGACCAGTGAGGCCGGAACCATCGGATTTTGCGGCAGGCCGGCATAGTGTATCGGTTGCTCGGGCAGGATATAGAGCATGTGGGTGCCGCCGACAAACTTGTCGCCATAGAGATGGCCTTTGCCTTTTAAGGCGGCGAGGCGGGCTTTAACAATTGCCTGAATCTCATCTTCATCGCCAAATTGCAGGGCCCCGGTGGGACAGGCTTTGACGCAGGCCGGGTCAAGGTTGTTTTCGAGGCGCGAGAAACACATGTCACATTTAGCCACTTTTTCGGTTTTGGCATCGTACTTGGGAACATCGAAGGGGCAAACCGTAACACAGGTCCGGCAGCCGATACATTTTTTCTGATCCAGAGTGACCGTGCCATACTTAGTGTGGCTCAGGGCGCCACTGGGACAGGCTTTGACGCAGGCCGCATCCGTACAATGCATGCAGGACTCCTTGCGGAAAACCCATTTAACGCCGTCGGCCCCGGCATCAACTTCATCAAAATGCATTAAAAGCCAGGTGTTAGGGTTAAGACTTTGCGGATTTTGATAGCTGCCCCGGTTTTCGGTTTGCTCCGCCGGCAGATCATTCCACTGTTTGCAGGCGAGTTGACAACCCCGGCAGCCGGTACATTTTGTGGCATCGTAGAGTTTTATTTTTTTAGACATGGCTTATACCCCCTTCTTTTGGACGTTGACCATGAAGGCTTTGGTTTCCGGGATCATGGTGTTGGCGTCACCGATAAATGGGGTCAGTAGATTGGCGGCATCGCCAAATGTGAAAACTTCCGGTTTCTTATCGCCATGAATATATTCGCGCATCTTGGTCGTGACCCAGCCAAAGTGCCAGGGGAGACCGACTTGATGGACGGTATTGCCGGCAATTGTAAATGGTCTCCAGCGTTTAGTGACGATGGCAACCGCATCAACCTGGCCGCGAATTGAGCTGGCCGTAACCAGATCGCCGCTTTTGACCCCTTTTAATTTGGCCAATTCCGGACTCATCTCGATAAAGAGTCCCGGCTGCATTTCCGCTAACCAGGGACACCAGCGGGTCATAAGACCGGTCTGCCAATGTTCGCTGACCCGATAGGTTGTACAGACAAAGGGAAAGCGTGGGTCGCAGGTGGCGCGAGCATCGACGTTAGTACCGCTGCCATCCTTGTCCCAGCGTTTTATGGTTGGATTGCTCATCTGTTTAGAGAGCAGATTTTCATCAACCGGACATTCAAGTGGTTCGTAATGTTCGGGAAAAGGGCCGTCCGCCCGGCCGGGGCCAAAAATGCTGCCGACGCCGTGCGGTTTCATAATGAACGGCCGCCGCCCGCCGCCCGGAGGCGATACGCCATCGGGTACGTCACCGACCCATTTGGCCCCGTTCCAGACAATAACCGGATCTTTTTTATCCCAAGGTTGACCGGTATCGGGATCGACCGAAGCGCCGTTATAGATGATTCTGCGGTTGACCGGCCAGCACCAGCTCCATTCGGAATGGAGGCCGACTCCGGAAGCATCTTTGTTATTACGGCGGGCCGCCATATTGCCTTTTTCGGTGTAAGAGTTACAGTAGAGCCAGTTGCCGGAAGAGGTTGAGCCGTCATCTTGCAGATAAGTAAAACTGGGTACCAGGCTTCCTTTTTTAAAGGTTTTACCCTTAACGGTTGTGTCCTTTAAAAAGTATCCGTTGATCTCTTTGGCGACCATATGGGTGTCGAGATGGCGGATTTGGCCATCGCCACCTAATGGGCCGTAATTCCAGCTCAAGTTGGTGATCGCTTCGGCCAGCGGCCCGCCCTCTTTCTCATAAAGCGCTTTGACTTTATAGTGGAGTTTCGTAATGATTTCACCATCGGGCATCGCCTGTCCCGGAGGGTTGACGGCTTTATAGCGCCACTGCATCCAGCGGCCGCTGTTGGTGATGCTCCCCTCTTTCTCCATCGATGCAGCGCAAGGCAGCATGAAAACTTCGGTTTTGATCTTTTCCGGGTTCATGCCCGGGC
>JAYEMC010000343.1:0-2189 GCA_034717935.1 Pseudomonadota bacterium
GGAAGGTCTGATTGCGATCACGCCTTCCGGAATCAACTACGATGAGATTAAAACAGAGGATATCAGCCTACTCGATTTTGACGGCCGTCACCTTGAAGGACGCCCCCCATCAAGTGAATGGTTCCTACATCTAGCCCTCTACCGAGCGCGCCCCGAAATCAATGCCGTAGTCCACACCCACTCCCGTTTTGCGACCACGTTTGCCCTGCTCCACGAGCCTCTGCCCGCCTGCCACTACCTGATTGGAGTCGCCCAAAGCAAAGAGATTCGTATCGCCCCTTACGCCACTTTCGGCACCGAAGAACTGGCCCGCAAGACGGTTGCCGCACTAGGCCATAATGATCGCTGCATCCTGATGGCCAACCACGGCCTGATTGCCGTCGGAGAAGATTTAGCCCAAGCTTACAATACGGCTCTCTACATAGAAGAGGTTGCTGAACTCTATTATCGAGCCCGCTCTCTGGGCACCCCGGTTCTACTCAGTGAAACGGAGATGGATGAAGCTCTGATCCGTTTCCAAAGTTATGGGGAACACGCTACTATAAAGTTATAGCAAATAATGCATTAAAAAAATGACCTGAATTCATCTCTAAGGAACCCTGATATAATGGATATAATCATCAATTATCTTACTATACCTCAACTCCAAACGGTCGGTACAATCATCTTTTTGCTGGCCTTGGCCCTGCTTCTGGGAAGTTCGTTATTGGCTTTCGTCAGCGAAATAAAACATAATTCGAGCCCTACAACCAACCTCCCAACAATAAGCTATAACATTACCCGATCAACCTGGCTCTGGATTGTTCTTTTCAGCCTTTTAGGCGGAACGACGGTTTTTCTACCTCTTTACCCCACCCTCATGAACTCCACTTCACTCCTGATCACCGGTTTAAGCGGTGGACTGGCACTCTTTTTCTTATTATTCTATCATTTCTCGGCAAAATTCATTAAGTTGAAATTCATTCATGCCCCATTCGCCCTTTTTGCCGCAGGCTGCGCTTTCGGAGCTGCTGTTTTCTGGTATCTACCACATACTTGCGCGGCCTGGTTTGAAGCTGAAAGCCACTTGGCAACAACTGATGAACTCCTCTCCTGGTGGCTAGGACGCAATGAAATTGCCTCTCTTCTTCACTTTATACTAAACGCCGTCGGGATTGCCGCAATTCTTTTCCTGCTCGCCAATGCCGGAGAAAAAGAGAACAAACGTAAACAGTCAAGGGAATATTATTTCCAGGCGGCAGGATATGCCGGACGCTGGTTATTAACGGCTGTCACACTGCAGGCTCTACCTCTAGGCTGGCTCTTCTATAATCTGGCTGCCGCCAATCCGGGCATGCTCTTCACCAGTCCCAAATCATACTGGTTTGCCGGCATACTCTCAACCGCTCTTTTAGGCTGGCTGCTATTGATTAAAATAACCAAGGATGGCTTGGTTAACCGCCGCGCAACCCTGATCATCGCTCTCTTTTTTATCGTCAGCCTGAGCCTCTTTCATTTTGGCCCTTTGAGATAGTGCCCCTGCTACCCGGGGCCGAATGCAATAAAAACAATAAAAGATTGCAAAAACAAAAAAAAAGCTAAAGTTTTCTTTCTTAACCGTCGAAGGGGTGTTTGATAAGGAGGTTGAGTATGAATATTAGCGCTAGCCGGAGTAGCGTTGCCGACTACTATAACCTGATCCAAACAACAAGAACAGAAAGCATAAACCCTCGGCAACCCGGATTTTCCCCTGAAAATGCGAGCCAAAACAGGCAGATAGACGAGGGCTCGGAAGCCGCCGAAAAAGAACGCGGTGGCGGCAAGGGCCCTTTCGATAAATTGAGCGATGAAGAACAGCGCCAAGTCGATCAACTAAAAAAAAGAGACGCCGAAGTTAAAGCCCATGAACGCGCCCACATCGCTGCCGGTGGGCCCTATGTCAGCGGCGGTGCCAGCTACGAATATGAGAAAGGCCCCGACAACCAAAACTATGCCGTGGGCGGAGAAGTCAGCATTGATGTCTCAGCCGAGAACACCCCGGAAGCAACCATCCGCAAGATGCAGATCGTCAAACGGGCCGCCCTGGCCCCGAAAGACCCCTCCGGTCAAGATCGCTCCGTAGCCGCCCAGGCTGCTCAAACGGAAGCCCGAGCCAGGATTGATTTACAAAAAGAACGTAGTGAAGAGACCGAGAAGAAAGATGGGCAGAC
>JAYEMC010000344.1:0-2185 GCA_034717935.1 Pseudomonadota bacterium
AACGCGGGGTAAAGATATCTATTGTGATGATTATGCCGATGATGGCGTTTAACGTACTGGGCGCGACGGTGTTTGGCATATTGAACACGGTGATGTTTTACATATTGGACACGATGATGTTTTACATATTGGACACGATGATTTTTGTTTGGACGATAGTAATTGTTGTACTGGTTGTAATTTTGATGATGATTATTGTAGTTCTGACAGTATTGGTTATTATTATATTTTTGGTTTCCGGCCTCTGCCATCCCAATCGAGCCAATCAACAAAGATGCTACTACGGTCAAAACCATTAAAGACTTACTCAACTTTTTCATAATAATCCTCCTTTTGAAAATTTGCGTTACTTTCATACCTAGGATTATCGAAGGAAATTTCTGCTTTTCAATAAATTTTGGTAACTATTCAGCCAACCCGCAAATTCAGGGTACATTTCTTTATCTGCTACGACAACGAAAAAGGCCACCCCTGAAAAGAGATGGCCTAATGTTTGCCGTTACTTCTACACCAATTAACGCACTATTAAACCCCAAGAAACTGGAGCAGAAAAGTCAGAGTCAAGGCACTGGCAATGGTCGAAACAAAGATCGTTCCGGCAACCATATCAGGGCGGGTGTCGTAGTTGACTGCATAAAGGAGCGGAATGACTGCAGCCGGAGTACTGGTTTGCAAAATCAGAACATTGCGTGGCAGTCCCTGAATCCCGAAAAGGTTGCAGAGCAGGATGGCGATCACAGGCGAAATCAGCAAACGGAGAAAGGTACTCGAGCCGATCGCCACAAAATCACCCTTGAGTTTTGTTCGCGCCAGCTGCATCCCCAGCAAAATCAATAAACCCGGAATCGCCGCCTGGCCAACAATATCGATCGCCTTAAAGATAATACCAGGTAACGGCAGAGCAAATCCCCGCCAGATTGCGGCCAAAATAATAGCATGAAACAGCGGCACCTTAAACATCTCCAGAAGTGCCTTAACGGGGCTATCCTTACCCCTTGAAGCAATATAGATGGCCAGAGTTCCCAAAGGAAAAGTAAACAGCACCATCACTACCACCGCATACGACAAACCTTCTGGACCGTAGGCAAAGAGAACCAGGGGCAGACCATAATTGCCGGTATTCATCATAATCGTGGTCAGGGAAAAAGCACTCTGAGCACGACTGTCAAGACCTAAGAAATTACCATAAAGAACTGAAATTGCCCAGAAAATCAAGGTCAGAGCCAACATGAAAGCTACAGCCCGAGGAAGGAAACTGGCGACTTCGGCTCCACCTTTAAGAAGACCCGCAAAGATCAGGCAAGGGGCGAAAAAAAAGAGGGTCAAATCTGAGATCGACTTAAAATCCGGCCCTTTTACTTTCTCAAAAATAACCCCGAGAGCAATGATCAAAAAAATCGGCAGCAGAATATTGATAAAGACCAAATTAAACTCCTATCTTGAAATCAGATCCAGCATATACCAAAAAACTATTGAAAAACCAACGCAGGGGAAATTAAAACCATTTAACCGGATACAGCTTTTGCCACAATTTCCTTTAACTCTCGTATCTGAAAAAGTAACTATCCGGCAAAGCCCTTTAAAAACACTCTTAACGGAGCGGGATAACCCTCAACCGTCAGTGACGGGTCATGCGGATCAATGAAATCATCATACGACTCAAAGGTCATCCACTCTGTCCGGCGCTGCTCTTTGCAGCTCATAGGATGGGAGCAGAAGATCTCGACATCGACAAAGCCGGCCCTCAGCATCCAGTTTTTCATACATGCCGCAGTGGGTACGAAATATATCCCGGGAGCCTTCGCATAACGGCGCTCAGGAAAAAGCGCCACCGGCTCTTCACCCGGTATCGCCTGAGACTCAACAAGAAGAGCTCCACCCTTTTTCATACTTTTTTTTACTTCTTTCAAGGACTCTAAGGGAGAGATACGATGATAGAGGATTCCCATGAGAAAAACCACATCAAAAGAGTTGGCAAACAGGCTTAGATGTTCAACACCCAGAAATTCCATATGGAGATTTGTAAGCCCGGCAAAGCTGTTTAAGGTTTGAAAGGTAAAATAGTGTTGGAGATAGGGTTCAAAACCGATAACCGCCTCAGGTTGATGCGGAGCCATCCGGAACATGTAATAACCGTTACTTGAACCGATGTCGGCCACAACCTTATCCTGCAAATCAGGAAGGC
>JAYEMC010000345.1:0-2183 GCA_034717935.1 Pseudomonadota bacterium
CTCCCAGTAATACATCTGTACTGCCAATAAAGAGAGGCTGTTACTTGATAGCCTGAACCACAACTTTACTCACCCGCCAACATTTATCTTTACTCAAGGGACGGCACTCTGTAATGGCCACGGTATCACCGAGTGCACATTGATTGAGAGCATCATGAGCTTTATACTTGCTACTGCTGCGAATATATTTCTTGTAGGTCGGGTGTTTCTTTTTGGTAGAGACTTCGACAACTACGGTTTTATCCATTTTGTCACTCGTTACCAGACCAACCATCGTCCGTTTATTTCTCTGGCCGCTATTATCCATGACTCTTCCTTATTTCATCTCATTTATACGAGTCAGAACCCGAGCCCGATCTCGTTTGACTTTGCTAAGTTTGGCCGTATCTTGCAACTGACTGATACTTTTCTGAAGACGCAGGTTGAAGAGTTCCTTTGAAAGTTCATCAACCTTGCCCTGTAGCTGCTCAGCCGACATCTCTTTCACTTCGCTGTTTTTCATTGGGTCACCTCCCGGCTCACGGCTTTGGTTCTAATCGGCAATTTATGAGCAGCCAAACGCAAAGCTTCGTTAGCAACCTCTTTCGAGACCCCTTCCATCTCATAAAGTATACGTCCGGCCCTGACCACGGCTACCCACTCTTCAGGAGAACCTTTACCTTTACCCATTCGCACTTCGGCCGGCTTTTTAGTCATCGGCTTATCGGGAAAGATCCTGATCCAAACCTTACCACCACGCTTAATATGACGATTAATTGCAATACGGGCAGCTTCAATCTGGCGATTGGTTATAAAGCCGTTTTCCAACGCCTTGAGACCATAATCTCCAAATGATAGCTCTACGCCTCTAGAAGCAACGCCGTTATTACGCCCCTTCTGCTGTTTTCTATGTTTAACCTTTTTTGGCATTAACATGGCAATACCCCTGGCACTTGTTCTTAATGACTAAGCTCTTTAAAAGCTTGGATTTTCGCATTAACTCACTGATGTGATGTTTGGTCTTTATTTTACAGGGCTTTGGCAGCGGCGATATGTTGCTGTTTACCAGCGACAATCTCACCTTTAAATACCCACACCTTAATTCCGATGATTCCATACGTGGTGTTCGCTTCGGCAACCCCATAATCGATATCTGCACGTAAGGTATGCAGCGGCACCCGCCCATCGCGAGTCCATTCAGATCGGGCAATCTCAGCCCCACCTAAGCGGCCGCCAACTTTAATTTTGACACCCTCAACTCCGAGCTTCATCGCCATACCAACGCTTCGCTTAATAGCCCGGCGAAAGGCAACACGTCGCTCTAGTTGCAGAGCTACATTTTCGGCAATAAGCTGAGCATCTGTTTCCGGGCGCTTCACTTCATTTATATTAATAAAGATTTCACCTTTAACAAGCTGGCCCAGCTCTTTCTTAAGGGCCTCGATTTCAGCCCCTTTTTTACCGATAATAATACCCGGTCGCGCGGCATAAATGTTGACCCGAATGCGTTTGGCTGCCCGCTCGATCTCAATTTTCGAAATCCCGGCATGATACATTTTTTTCTTCAGGTATTTTTTTAACTTTAAATCTTCATGCAGGAACTGTTTATACTCTTTATCTGCATACCAGCAGGAACTCCAAGTTTTAACAATTCCCAAACGCAAGCCAATCGGATTAACTTTCTGTCCCAAGACTCATCTCCTGCACATAAAATGTGCGCAACCTATTATTTATTTTCTTTAAAAATATCTTTTTAAAACTTTAGTTACGTTCATCATCAAGAATCACGGTAATGTGACTCGTGCGTTTATTGATCCGGGTTGCCCGTCCCATAGCTCGGGGCTGGAAACGGCGCATGGTCGGACCTTCATCAACATAAGCGCGGCTGATATAGAGAGCATCTACATCCATATCTCCACGCTGATCAGCATTGGCTACTGCCGACTCAACCAATTTACGGATGGCCGGAGCAATTTTTTTTCCGGTAACCTGCAATGTATTGATGGCCCGTTCAACGTCCATCCCTTTAATCATATCTGTTACCAGACGAGCCTTACGTGGTGCCATCCGGTAATGTCTCAGTTTGGCCTGAACCTGCATGGCTAAACTCCTTTATTTATTAATCACGGTTTTATCTATTAACGGACTTTGGATTTTTTGTCGGATGCATGACCGTAGTAGGTTCTCGTTGGCGAAAACTCACC
>JAYEMC010000346.1:0-2173 GCA_034717935.1 Pseudomonadota bacterium
ATTCAGGCATCCCTTGATCTCGTAAATTCAGGTACAAAAGTCTACTTGGTTGAAGAGGATATCAGTATCGGCGGGGTTATGGCACAGCTCGACAAAACCTTTCCCACCAATGATTGTTCCGCTTGTATTTTGTCGCCTAAACTGGTTGAAGTGGGGCGCCATCCCAATGTTGAAATTCTCACCCGTCACGAGGTCAAAACGGTAACCGGTCAGCCCGGTCATTTCCACGTAACCCTGGAACGGCAGCCCCGTTTCGTTGATCTTGACAAATGTACCGGTTGTGGTGAGTGTGTTAATGTCTGTCCCGTCTCTCTGACCTCCGATTTCAACGAAAACCTGGATCAGCGTCAAGCTATCTATCGCAAATTTCCGCAGGCTATTCCCAGTGCTTTTGCCATCGATAAAGCTGGAACTGCGCCTTGTAAAGCGGCCTGTCCGGCCCATATCAGTGTTCAAGGTTATGTCGCCTTAATTGCCCAGGGAAAATATCGTGAAGCCCTGGAATTGATCAAACGAGATAATCCTTTTCCGGTGGTTTGCGGTCGGGTCTGCAACCATCCCTGTGAGTCGGCCTGTATGCGTCAAGAGGTCGATGATCCGGTTGCGATCATGTATCTTAAGCGTTTTGTCGCCGATCTCGATCTTAATGAAGAGACCCGCTTTATCCCTGAAATCAAAGAATCTAAAGATAAAAAGATCGCCGTTGTCGGGGCTGGTCCGGCTGGTTTAACCGCCGCTTACTATCTTGCTGTTGAAGGATATCAGGTAACAGTTTTCGAAGCCCTGCCGGTTGCCGGGGGGATGTTGGCAGTTGGTATTCCGAATTATCGTCTACCGCAAGATTTGCTGGCAGCAGAGATCGATATTATCAAGTCTTTAGGGGTTGAGATAAAATTAAACACCGTTATCGGTAAAGATATTTCAATAAGTGACCTGCAACGTGACTATGATGCACTTTTTGTCGGGGTTGGATCCCATCAGGGGAGTAAACTTGGGGTTGATGGTGAAGCGCTTGACGGCAATATTCAAGGTATCGATTTTTTACGCCGGGTCAATTTAGGCGAAAAACTCTGCCTCGGTAAACGGGTTGCCGTGATTGGTGGTGGTAATGTCGCCATGGATGCTGTGCGTACTGCTTTACGGACTGGCTCTGAAGAAGCTTTTGTTCTTTATCGCCGCACCCGGGAAGAGATGCCGGCGGCTGATGAGGAGATCAAAGAGGCCCTGCACGAGGGCATCAAGATGGAATTTCTCGCAGCTCCGGTACGGATTATAGGTGATAAAGATAAGGGTAAAAAAGGCAAAGTTGTCGGTATCGAATGTGTGCGCATGGAACTTGGTGAAGCCGATGAGAGCGGCCGCCGGCGACCGGTGCCGACTGAAGGTTCGGAATTTATTCTTGATGTCGATGCGGTCGTGCCGGCTATCGGTCAGACGAGTGATTTGTCCGCTTTTACAGAAATTGATGGTATTTCATTGAGTCGCTGGCATACTATTGATGTCGATGAGTTAACTTTTGCGGCGACAGATTGCGGAATCTTTGCGGGCGGCGATGCCGTTTCCGGCCCGGCTACCGTGATTGAGGCAATTAATGCCGGGAAAGAGGCTGCAATTTCGATCAACCGCTATCTTGCAGGCCAGGATCTAAAAGCTGGCCGCAAGCAGAAACAGGATTGGCAAAATAATATTGCACTGCCGACTAATTATGAAAAACTTAAAAAAGAGACCCGGATCCGGCCTGCGGAACTTGACCCGGAAACCCGAAAAACCAATTTTGATGAAGTCGTCCTTGCCTACAGTGAAGAACAGGCCCGTAAAGAGGCGGAAAAATGTTTAAGTTGTGGTATCTGTTCCGAATGCTATCAATGTGTTGATGTATGCATTGCTAATGCCATCGATCATGATATGTGCGCTGGTGAGGAGGCGATTTCGGTCGGGGCGATTATCGCTGCCCCCGGCGGCGAAATCTTCGATGCTAAACTTAAAGGCGAGTATGGTTTCGGGATTTATGAAAATGTCGTTACCAGTATTCAGTTTGAACGTATTCTTTCCGCTTCCGGCCCTTTTTTCGGCCACGTTCAGAGGATTTCCGATGCTCGTGAACCCAAAAAGATCGCCTTTATTCAGTGTGTCGGCTCCCGCGATGCGGCCTGCGGCAACAGCTGGTGTTCAT
>JAYEMC010000347.1:0-2168 GCA_034717935.1 Pseudomonadota bacterium
CTTTATTTACCCCGCCCCGGGGCCCCGCCTGGCGCCGACAGCGTATCTTTAACGGTTTCGTCGGCATCATCAAAGAGATCGACCTTGATAATGAGCTGTTTTACGTTGTCTACCCCGGCCCTTTGGTAGTGCGCTACAATTTCGACCATATTCGCGACATTATCGATCTCGCCTACTGCTTGACTGTCCACAAAGCCCAAGGCAGCCAGTACAAGTATGTTGCTATTCCTTTAAGCAACAGCCATTTCATGATGCTCAACAACAAATGGTTTTATACTGCAATTACCCGAGCCGAAAAGAAGGTCTACTTGATCGGCCAACAGTTTGCCTTAAAAAGAGGCTGTACAAATGTTGAAGCAGCCATCCGCAATACTTTTTTATCACTTGATAAATCAGGAGAAATGAATGAGCTTAAGTAAAAAAAGAGTTAACAAGATTTTAAGCAGAATCATGATGGCCTTAGGTATCGTCTTTCTGCTCTACGTTGCCGTCATGTATTATTTATACTTTTTTACCAATTGGCAAAAGATATGAGTAAGGTTCAAGAATATTTTTGCTCTCCCGCAGATCGTGAGCTTTTGCAAGCCAACAATCTTGAGACATTTAGCAAATTATGGCAAGCTGAACTGAACTGGTTTGAACCTCCGAACTATCGGCGGTCGGGCTGGAGCGGCGCGGCCCGTTATGAATTACAGCAGGAAAATGGTGAAATGATCGGGGTTTTTATTAAACGCCAGGAGAACCATCTCCGCAGAACCTTACAATATCCCCAAGGCTGTCCGACCTTTCGTATCGAATGGCAAAACCTGAACAAATTAACAAAATACCAGGTCGAAGTTCCCCGCCCGCTCTTTTATGGCGAACGCTATGAGAATGGGAAACCCCAGGCGATCTTGATAACTTATGAATTAAAGGGGTTTTCCGCTCTGGATGAGTGGCTCCGGGGCGATCAGTGTAAAGGCGACAACCAACATTTACGATGCGACGTACTCCCAATGATTACTGATGTCGTGCGTCGCTTCCATGATCACAGGTTCCGCCACAACAGCCTCTACCCCAAACATATCATGCTCAAGGTACGCCAAGACGGCAACCTGACGGCAACCGACGTCGGCCTCATTGATCTGGAAAAATCACGACGGGTTTTCTATCCCATGGGAGCTCGTATCCGCGATCTGGACACCCTGATGCGGCGTTGTCCGGAATGGACAAGCCATGAAAAAGATCTTTTTCTCAATTACTACCTTAAAGCCGGACTCGAACACCTGCCCCCATCTCAACTCGCCGATGAACTCTGGAAAATCCCGCTCATCAAATGGGTTAAACGACGAATTGCCGCCAAGTTAAAAAAATAGAGGCACACATAGATAAGCCTCTCTCTCTCACTTAATCAATGGCTGTCCCCATTTTTAGAATTTTGTCGGAAAACATTACAATATTCTTTCCATCAACTAAAATAGAGTGTAAATCAAATGATTTCATATGTTTTTGCAGTTGGCCTTAAAGTTGCTGACACAACAGAACGGTGACAAAAAATTTAGCATATTAAAGATAGAGGTGCATTATGGAGCAAAGAGTAGCTACTAGATATAGCCTTCAAGTTCCGGCTCATATTGAAACTATGCTCAGCGGTAAAAATATTCGGTCATATAAATGGAAAACTCGTGATATCTCGCCTAACGGAGCGTTCCTTTTAACTAATGGTCAATTACTGGAAAAAGATACAGTTATTAAGGTAAATCTCTATCTCAACACATTTTCAGGTTCCGGTTCGTGGATTAAAATGAATGGGCGGGTGGTTCGTACCGAGAGTGAAGGTCTAGGTATCTGTTTTAATGGTCAATATCAGTTTGTCAGCAATGCACCAGATCTTGACCTTGACATGTAGTAACTCCTCAGATTAAAGATAGGCAACTCACCCACTTTTGTCATATCTCATCTGACAAATCTGTTCTGATAACAGACCTTGCATGAAGATAATAACCGAGGTCATAAACATTAAAAGAGACATTTTGGGAAAGCCTGTATGACAAATAAAGAAGGAATAAAGATACCAAAACAGCCCTAGAGAAAAAAAGATTAGACTTGTCGGCATAAATATTTTCAATGGAGAGTACAGGGTTGCAATTCTCATAATGATCAGAAGAAACTTAGAGCCGTCTTTGACC
>JAYEMC010000348.1:0-10978 GCA_034717935.1 Pseudomonadota bacterium
CCCGCCGGCGGGGCCGCTTCGCGGCGACTCAAAAAAACTGACATTTTTTTCACTTTGGGAGCGCAAGAGGTTGACATGGCATACCCTATAATGTTTAGACGAAAGATGGTACAAAAACTTACCGGCCCTGACGCTTTATCGATATCGGAACTATCGAAGGATATAGAGGTACCAAGATCTACCCTTTCCAGGTGGCTCAATCACTCTGGTCACAAAGCGAGTATTGGCTTTTCGAGCAACCTTAAAGAGAATTCAATTAATAATATGACAGCTAAACGCCCCTCAAGCCTGAGACCTGAAGAAAAACTTAAAATTGTCAATGAAGCTGCTTCGTTATCAGATGAGCAACTCGGCGCTTTTCTGAGAAGTAAGGGTATTCACGAGACCCACCTTGAACAATGGCGTTTGCAGATGCTTGGTGGCCTTGGAAAAACTGAAAAAAAGCCCAAGGCAAACACTGCTGATACTAAGAGTATAAAACGTATCCGAGAGCTAGAAAAAGAGCTCAAGCGGAAAGATAAAGCCCTTGCTGAAACGGCTGCGTTGCTAGTCTTGAAAAAAAAAGTCCAGGAAATCTGGGGGGACGAGGACGACAGTACAGTTACAACGAACGGAAAAAGATAATCGAACTGATTGATGTCGCTGTCGCCAGCGGAGCCCGGTTAAAAGCTGCTGCAGAAATCATAGGACTCAGTGGTCGAACCATTATTCGGTGGCGCAAGAACAACGGGGGCCATGATCAACGTAAAGGCCCGCTCTCAGAACCACCAAATAAACTCGACACCCTGGAGAGGCAAGCAATTATCAATGTCGCTAATTGCCCTGAATATCGTAATATGTCACCAAATCAGATTGTACCTAAGTTGGCAGATAATGGTATTTATCTCGCCTCAGAGTCAACTTTTTATAGAATTTTAAAAGAGCAAAAGATGGTTAATCATCGTTTAGAATCAAAACCCTCAACTAAACGCTACCGCCCTGAAGAAAAGGTGGCCACTGGTCCTTGCCAGGTCTGGAGTTGGGACATCACGTATTTACGATCTCCTGTAAAAGGTTCATTTTACTACTTGTACATGTTTGTCGATATATGGAGCCGCAAAATCATGGCCGCCCAAGTTTTTGATGAAGAATCTATGGAACTTAGTGCTGAACTTTTTACCAGAACCTGCTTTGTCCACGGCGTGCAACCTGAGGGCTTGATCCTTCATTCAGATAACGGAGGCCCTATGAAGGGCTCGACTATGTTGGCTACCCTGCAACAACTTGGAGTCGTACCCTCATTTTCTCGGCCCAAAGTTAGTGACGACAACCCGTATTCTGAAGCTCTGTTTCGTACCATGAAGTACCGCCCAGAATATCCAGCCCAAGCATTTGAATCGTTGGAACAAGCTCAGAGTTGGGCAAATGACTTTGTTTGTTGGTACAATACAGAACACCTGCACAGCTCAATCAGTTTCACAGCACCAGACGATCGTCATTATAGACGAGATTTAAACATCCTTCATAACAGACAGGATGTTTACGAAAAAGCTCGTCAGCAAAACCCAGAACGTTGGTCTCGAAATACTAGAAACTGGGACCAGGTTGAAATCGTCCGACTGAATCCTGAAAGTGAAAATTCAGCCGATCAACAACAGCAATTTAAAGAAGCAATATAATTTAAGTTCAGGTGACAACTACCTTGACATCCGCCGGGTTTTCGTAAAGAATTTCTTCCTCGGCCTGATCCCAGATTTTTATCTGAAAGCTGTCGGCACCCTTGCCTCCATTTGCCTGTCCGTCAATACAGGTAACTATAAACTTGTAATCTCCATCACCATTTACAGTGCCCGAGCCCATGAATATGGCTTCTGAACCGGTTATCACGAGCCAGTCGCAACTACCGGCGTGAAAATTAAAATCAGCATCCTTGAAGTTAAATTCAGTCTGGCCTTCAGGGGTATCGGCATCGTTATGGTATTTGCAAACGAAGCCAAAATTGGCTTTACCGGTTATTGTTGGATCAGCGCTGTATGCACCGGGGGGAGAGTCTATCCAGCCGCCGCCGGTTACGGTGCCGCTGTTGGGATCATAAACGATCAGGTATGGATAATCAGCCTGGTCAGAGAGACCGCCGTCATCAATAACCGTCAGGGTTACAGTATAGATTCCCGAAGTATCGTAAACGTGATTGCCGACTGCCGTTTTGCTGCCGTCAGTTTCAATGATTTCGCCTTCCGATGTGTTGCCGTCGCCCCAATCAAAGGTCGCGGTATGAATATCCATTATGTCGATATCGGAAAAAATTCCGCTGACGCTGACGGTCTCGTTTATCCTGACGGGAACGGGTTGAGCTGAAATCGACTCAATTTCAGGCGCTGTATTGATTGCGATAAAAGGAGCATAGGCGATGGTTTCCCAGGCGTCGTCAAGACTGGCCTGAACAATATATTCGTACTCTCCGGCTTGAAGGCCGCTGGCGAAAGTTTCAGTCAGGGGTCTTGATTCGCCAACACTTAGATCAATTGTCGATATCCGGGGATCGATTATTTCAGCGCTGCCCAGCGGCGATAAAAACTGCCTGATCATAAGATCATCGAGATCATGTGAACCCTGGTTGGTAATGCTGGTCATGCCAATTTGTTGCTGGCCTCCAGAAAGTTCGGGAAACTGTACTTGCGCATTCGCGTCAAGCATGCTTTTCAGATCTTCCAGAACTTCATATTGGGCCTGATCAGAAACAAGTACGTCATTGGTTGTTTCTTGAAGAACTTCACCGAGTACGGTATAAAGACCGGTTTTCGCTCTTGCAAAAGAGTAAGGCAAAATTTGTTCGTATTGCGCCCCCGGAACCAGCTGCCCCGGAAATGCGTCCTGCGTAAAAACCATCACTCCATCCGGTCCGAATATCGAGGTTCTTAGAACGATCTCTTTAAGCAAATTGTTGACGGTCAAATTTTGTATCAGGTTTTGAATTAGCACCGTGTCGGTTGGGCTGTATATCGATTTGTCAGTCACCGTCCTTAAAGTTATATTTTGTTCTTCTCCATTATCCATCGGTATAATCGTAAAGTTAGTCGTCGACTCATCAGCTACCACTCCATCAAGGGTCTCTAAAACAGCTCTGAAAATATAAGCTCCGGTCAGGAAGTTTTCGGTATTCCAGGTTTGCGGAAATGAAATTTCCGCACCACTTGTCAATAATCCTGTATCAACCGGGTTAAATGTGGCAACGATTGTGCCGAAGGCGTCCTCAATGCTGAATTTGGCTACGAATTCACCCGGTAGGATACTGGTATTGGTAACCGTTCCGATAAATTCAGCATCGGTGTCCGGGCCATATTCGGTATTGTCGGCAGAAGTTTCAATTTGTCCTCGGGTTGCCGTCGGTGCCGGGACGCTTGTGGAATTATTATCTTCATTACACTCTTCCACCTCTTCGCCGGAATCAACAACGGCATAAATTTCCTTCGTCCCGGTGATTCCGGTGACATCTGATAACGTTACATCAACAAAACTGTCTATGCCGAGACCGTCGATCAGCTTGGTGCCGAGCAGCACACCGGTTGCCGAATCACCTTCATAAATCGAAACGGAAACCCCGTCTTCAACCGCCAGGGTGCCGCCATTGCCGATCCGGACACTGATATCGAAAGAGAGATCATCCCCGTTGTTACGAAGCTGCAATCGGGATGCCGTAAGATCAGCGACATCTAGCGGACTACGATCTGCAAAGGCATTAAGCCGGTAGGTGTTGTGCGTCAACCAGGATGGCTGCTCATATCGGGGGATGGTGCCGTCATCGTTGACGTTGTTGATATGATAAGTGTGTTGATTCCAGATTTGGCGCGTCGGCATCCAGTTGTCATCGGCATTTTCAAAAACTCGAATGCCGTTCACCCCGCTGAAGAAATCGTTGTCCGCGGTCAGAACGATTTCCGCATGGCCGTCATTATCGACATCAACTACCAGGGGATACTCATTCCCGGTCCTGGATGGATTGGGAATTTGCCAAAGAGTTTTCCCGGTTTCCCCGTCATAAATCCGGAAATTCCGCTCATCGCTATAAAGTATCTCCGCCTTGCCATCGCCTTCGAAGTCAAAAACCGAAGAGCCTGTGCGATAAGAGCTATAATCCCGTACTGCACTTGTCCATTTAACGCTTCCATCCGTTTCGAATACGACATATCTGCGGCGGCCGGCAAGGCCTATTTCCGGTTCGCCGTCACCATCTACATCCGAAATAGTTACAGGGCCTCCACCACCACCGGGTGTCGGAACCGGTCCCCATTTAACTTCACCTGTGTGTTCGAGAAGGACAACTGATTGATTCATTGTTACCAAAACTATTTCAGGATAGTCATCCTCGTCGAAATTTCCTATCCCGTTTGCAAAAATTGATTGTCCAAAACTCCATAGTATACTACCATCGGTATCATAAGCGGTTGCCGAGGAGATAATTTCCTGCATGCCATCCAGATCAAGGTCGACCACGGACGCAAAAGAACCACCGGAATATCCCCAAATCAACGAACCATCAGCATTGTAAACCCTTGATCCGTAGATAATTTCTACGTTTCCATCATTATCAATATCCGACAATGCAGGGCTGCTGCCTCCGTTTACTCCTATGGACCATTTCAGGTTCCCATCGTTTTCATAAACTTTTAATCCTTTTCTGCCTGTACCACCCACGACGATTTCAACTAAACCGTCATTATCAATATCACCGACGGCAGGACTGTACAATGCTCCACAATAACGCCCTACGAATGGATGCCAAATTTCGGTGCCGTCCAATCCGCTGATTGCTCGCAAGACTCCAGTTTCAAATCCGCGATTACGTCTGAATGCGGAAAAAATGACATCCGGGATATCTTTGCAGTTGATCGCTCCGTCATCATTATCGTCATTAAGCTGGGCGACTGCGGGGGCGGACATTAACTGATTATATGAAGAAAATCCACTCGAACCCGACCAGTGCCATTTCAAAACCGGATTCAGAGTGCCGACGGGCAGGGGCTCAAGGCGACAGGTGCCTGCTGATGTCGCGACATTATTGTCCTCGTTGCCTTCCTGAAGATTCATTGAACTGTCGACCCAAATCTTGACCGGTGCATCCAGGTAAGGCAGTCGGCCGGAAACCGGGATCGTTACAACCTGATCCGCATCGACGGCAAGTTCGAAGGTCGCATCCGTTAACCCGAGAAAGATATCTTTTCCTTCCTCGTAAAGGGAGTTTTTGTTGACATCGTAAAAGGCCACGGCCTCGATGTATGAGCTGGCGGAGCCAGTGCCGGAGTTGGCGATGACGGCATCAATCGAACCCTCAAGGGACAAGGTTTGCGGGTCGTTTACGACGTTTGTCATATCGATAGAGGAGATAACAAGATCCGGCAGCTCGACAATAGCGGTTTTTTGACGCAAACGGATTTGACCCATATCGGTGATCGTGTTTTCAGCCAGGGTTAGATGGGTATAGGTAACCGGATTGTAGTCGGCATGGTTAACGTAAAGAGAGCCGAAAGTTGTCGGCAATCCGTTGATCGAGTAAAGACCATCGTTGGCGGTCGTTACAGATTTCGTGATCTCTCCAAATACGGCTTCCAGAGTAACACCGTCAATTGGCTGATTTGTGGAGCTGTCGACAACCACCCCGGAAATTCCCGCCGTGTTGCTCTCCGGTGGTATTTCTCCTCGTGACAGATTCGGCGAAAAAGTAAGCATCCTGTCCTTGATGATCGAACCGGTACCGGTTATGGAGTCATAATCGTCAGCACTTACGGAAATGGTGATGCCGCCGGGGCTTAGACCCGCTATGCTATAGTTGCCACTGGCACCAGTCATTACCGTTGCCGATGATGAGCCTGATACGGCTATCAAGGCTCCCGCAATTGGTTGGTTGGTGTCGGCATCCGAAACCGTGCCCTGAATACCGGTAAGCGGTTCTGGATTTTCATGCAACATTATCCGGCCAAGATCCAGATTCTGACCCACCAACAGGTTTACGGAGATCGTTCGCAATTGATATCCGCTAAAAGAAAACGACAGCGAGTAAGTACCGGCCGGAAGATCGGCAAATAGAAATACTCCGTCGGAGGCGGTGGCTGTCCAGTCGACAATTTGACCGGATAACTCCACCGTAACGCCTCTAATTGGAAGGCCGGAGCCATCATCATCCATCACGGTTCCCGAGATTTTGGCCGGTTTCGGTAAGGTCGATAAAGTCAATGCACGAAGAGCCAAAGCAGTTTTAAAAACATCTTGACCCCAGGAGCCGTCAGCCGCCTGTTTGCTTTTTAAGTATTGAACGATATCGCCCAATACTGCACCGTCGACATCCGCTCGATAAAGGGCCAGATAGGACAGGGCAGTCTCTGGAATTTCCGATGCGACCTCCCCGAAACCACCGTCCGCCTGCCGGTGCGCCTGCAGGTATTGGACGGCATTATCAATCGGCCCATCAATAACGAAAACCGTTTTATATTTTTGGAACGTCATAACAACCTGGGCGGTTATGTAGATATTGCTTTCCAAACCCTGATCCAAGCCCCAACCGCCATCGTCGTTTTGGGTTGAAAGCAGGTAGCTTATCGCATAACCGATAGTAGTTTGATCCGATGAACCAACGGAATTTAAGGCCTGAAGTACGAGAGCCGTATCCAGATTGTTGACGTCGTAGCCGACCGCCCCTCCCCAAGCAAGCCGTATTTCATCAACAACAAAAAGCAGGTGATCAAGGTCGCCGCCGGGTGCGGAAAGGGCAATGATTCTTGAGGCCAATTGTTCGGTTGTCGTAAGATTTTGCACTGAAAGCCAGGAGTTTGCATTCTGCCAAACAAGACCGGTTTCTTCCTGCAATCCCAATACCTTGAATACTTCAACAGTCGTCGGCAGGATATTGGAACTTGTTCTAGCATCGCCCCATGACCCGTCAAGATTTTGCGAAGCCTGCAAATAATTAAGGCCACCAGCAATTTCAACTGTTTGCTCCGTAGCAGCAACATTATGAGCAACTACAAAAGAAAACAAAAACAGTATGGAAAGTATTAGTTTCTTCATTTTTAAACCCTGTGTAATATATTTGTGGGAATTTGGGGACTTGGGAATTTGGGGATTTGGGGACATCGTTTAAGTATTAGCAAAAGTTATCTCGACTAAGTTTAATGAAAGAGAGTAGAAAGATCCTTATCCTTGGCAGAAAGATCATCCCTGTCAATCTCAACTTTTCAGCCAAACAGTAAAGAAAAGATTCATCGTAAATACGCGTAACATCCTCTTAATCATAAATCGCAATTTGGTGCAATACCTATTTTGTGACTTTAACTCAAAATATAATTTATCAAATAGGTAGGGAACCAATACGTATGGCCTGACATTGGTAGTCTTGCCTAGTATAAGCCACGCGTAGCATCACCGTTTTTGGCGTGGGGACGATCGCCGATCCGACTTGAGTCAGTTCGGGAACAACATTAACAAAAGCGGATTTTAATATCGTTACCGACCCGCCCGGCTTTGAAGAGTTCGTAATCGTCAGTCCACTGACTTAAGGAGTGCTGCGGCACTAAAACAACTAAAGATCGTGACCGATTGGTTTTATCGTTCAGTAAGTATTATTTTTTCGACAATTACCGGAGAAGAAACAAAATATCGAAAAATAGGACACCCCCTCCCCACCTTTTTGTCCGGCAGACTTGACAGTTGCCCATGCTTTCGTCTAAGGTGCCGCGCCATGTTACTTATTGAATCCGTCGATAGCCCGCCATCAGTCGCGGCCCTCTTTCTCAAGCTCTCGGAAAAGCCGGTTCCCGCTTGGCTTGATGCCAATGTTGATGCCGGAAAACTGGGCCGTTTCTCCTTTTTGGCCGCTGACCCTTTTCTAAAAATCACCGCCCACGGCTGCAATATTACTGAAGAAAACCGCCTGAGCGGAGAAAAAACCGAGCACCAAAGCCCTTTCTTTCCCTTTCTCGACGCATTGCAAAAGCGCTGGCAACGACCTAAAGAGAGTGGATTTCTCCCCTTTGAAAGCGGCCTCATCGGTTATTTGGGCTACGAACTCGGCCACCAGGTCGAAAATTTCACCCAGACCACCATCAACGACCTCAACATGCCGGACGCCTTTTTTGCCGCTTACGACGCCCTGATCGCAATTGATCACTTGACCGACACGACCTGGCTTTTATCCAGCGGCCTGCCGGAAAAAGCTGAAAGCCCGGAAGCCCGGATCCGGGCCCGCAAGAGGCTTGATGAACTGCGAGAGGTTGTGGATAGAGCCCGGAAAAGTGAAGCAAAAGCGGCAAAAACAACAAATCTGGAAGCGGAAGAGACGAAACAGATCAGTTCCGCAGAAGGTCAGCTTGAAGCAAATTTCAGTTACCCGTTATACAAGAGCGCAATCCGGAAAATCCTCGACTATATCGCCGCCGGCGATATCTACCAAGTCAATCTCTCACAACGTTTTGCCACCCCTTTCAGCGGCAATCTGCAAGAGTTCTATATCCATTTCCGCAACTTAAGCCCAACCCCTTTCGGGGCTTACCTTGAGACCGGTGAGCACTGCATCATGAGCAACTCGCCGGAACGCTACCTGCTCATCAATGGAGACTATATCGAAACCCGGCCAATCAAGGGCACTCGACCGCGCGGCGCCACAACCACAGAAGATTCAGCTCTCGGCCGGGAACTTCTTTTAAGTCCCAAAGACCGGGCTGAACATATCATGATTGTCGATCTTGAACGCAATGATCTGGGAAGGGTCGCCGATTACGGCAGCGTCCATGTTCCCGAGATGCAGATTTTGGAAAGCTACGCCAACGTCCACCATATGGTCTCCACTGTTGCCGGCCGCATCCGGCCGGGAAAAAGCAGCAGTGACTGCCTCTTCAACTCTTTTCCCGGCGGTTCAATAACAGGGGCGCCAAAATTGCGTTCAATGGAGATCATCGACGAACTTGAATCGACCTGCCGCGGCGTCTATACCGGATCAATCGGCTATTTTGATTTTTCCGGCGATCTCGATTTCAATATCGCCATTCGCACCGCCATCGCCTGCAACAACCACCTCTATTTCCAGGTCGGCGGCGGCATCGTTGCCGACTCCGACCCCGACGACGAATATCAGGAGACCCGCACCAAAGCGGCCGCATTTCTTAAAACATTGCAAGAAAAAAGCCGAACTTAAGAACCCAGATTCTCAAATTCGGCTTTAAATTCAATCACTTTCAAACTGTAAAAAGTCGCCTATTTTTCCTGCCAGTTGGGTGCACGCTTTTCCATAAAAGCCTTAATCCCTTCAGCCGCATCCTCAGTCGTACACATGCGGGCAAAAGCTTCATTCATATACTCGAAGGCCTTATAGTAATCCTGATCGGCAGCTCCATAGAAAGCAGTTTTGGCAATCTGTAAAGCAATGGGGCTCTTTTGTGCCAGTTCAGCGGCCCATTTACGGGTTTCAGTTTCGAGTTCATCATCAGCCACCACCCGGTTGACAAGCCCCATATCCAAAGCCTTATCAGCTTTAATCAACTGACCGTCGAAAAGCAGCTCCAAAGCCCTTTTACGACCAATCATCTTACTCACCGGAACAATCGGACCAATACAGTTCAGGCCAACATTAATTGCCGTCAAACCGTAACGCGCTCCAGATGCCATTACCGCCAGATCAGCCGCCGCCACCAGACCCGCGCCATTGGCCGCCGCAACCCCATGAACCTGGGCAATCACCGGTTTTTTCATCCGACTCATGGTAATCAGCGGAGTTTCCATGGTCTCGATCCACTCTTTATACTCCATCGCCGTCTTGCCGAAGAAATCGCTGACATCAATACCGGCACAAAAAGCTTTCCCGGAACCTTTAAGAATAATCACCCGCACATCGTCACGACCATCAAGCTCCAACAAAGCCTGATTCAACTCCAAGGCCAACGGCAGACTAAATGTATTTAAACTCTTCGCTCGATTCAGGGTTATCTCACCCACATTCTCAGCTATAATCTCGACTATCACGTTTTCATAACTCATACTTCACCTCTCCTGATTAAATTATTTTCGTAACTATTCAGCGTAAGTAAAAAAGCACCATATATTGATGCATTTCAGCAAATTCTGGGGACATAACCTGATTCTCCGGAGGAAATCGGGATTGCGTCCCCAGAATTTGCGGATTAGCTGAGTAGTTACTTATTTTCCAACAAATCAATGAATAGTGTCTGAGCAAAACCAAAAACATTGAAATCATCTTATAAACCAGATGCCTGGCGAATAAGTTTCAACAGATCCTCGGATTCCGGGAGTAAACCGTGAAATTCATAGAGAACCCGGGCTCCCTCTGGAGTTAATTCCAGAATAAACGTAACCGGGATTTCATCAACTTTCACTTTACGTCCTTGAGGATCGGCAAAAAGAGGATACGGAATAGCAAAATGACGCCCAAACTCCTCAACTTCAAAAAGCTCATCGCCATATCCCAATCCAACAATTTTAACCTGATGGGAAAGACCCTCTTTAAGTATTAAATTATAGAGATCAACAAGATCATCAACCTGCCTCCGGCAGTGTGAACACCTCACCTGAAAAATTTCAGCCACCACAATCCGGGCCTTAATTTCGGTCAGCATGAAGCTCTCTCGATGCGTAAAAAAACCCAGGTAGGCCGCCATCCGATAATCGGTCGGTATCGCCATAGAGATTGGCCGAATCATCTCGCGAGTCTTCATCGACGTCGCACAGGCGGAGAGCAAAAAACAACTCCCCAAAATCAAAGCACACCAAATCAGATTACGCAAAATCCCTTCCGTTTTTCAGCCTGTTCAATCTCGTCTTACACAGCCTTCAACTCTTTGTCAACCCCGTCCGCGACTCTTTTCCAACCCAAAAAAATTAAATCCGGAGCAAAAATCATGGAGGGAGGGAGGTAGTACGAAGACACATTACTTTGCAACTGAACACATAGACTATCAAGAGGTTTGGGAACTACGCCGGACGGATCCTTGGCTAC
>JAYEMC010000349.1:0-2161 GCA_034717935.1 Pseudomonadota bacterium
GGGAAAGTTGCGGATCACTGAAATAGCGCACCAGAATACCAGCCTTCTCCAAACCTGAGTAAAGAATGGCCGCATCGCAACCATCAGGCGGGGTCACAAAAATAAAGTTGGTCTGCGAGGGCTCCACCGTAAAACCCAACTCCAGCAATGCTTCCGTCAGGTGTTGCCGTTCCTGAATCACCAAAGCCACGGTTTTTTGCAGATAATCTTGATCTTCAAGAGCGGCCCGGGCTCCGTCTTGGGCCAGGCGGTCGAGGTTATAACTATCGCGCACCTTGTCAAGCTCTTCAACCAAGGCACCACCGGCAAATCCCAATCCAACCCGCAGTGAAGCCAATCCATACGATTTTGACAGGGTTCGCAAAATCACCAGATTATCGAGTTCACTAAGTAGAGGTAGAGCATTCTCTTGCGCAAAATCAGCATAAGCCTCATCGACAACCAGGATACCATCCAAATTTTCGGCCATTTGCCGAATATAGTCGTTACTGAAAGAGAAACCCAAGGGCGCATTAGGACTGGTTAGAAAAAAAAGTTTGATCCCAGCCAATTCGGGCTGATAAAGAGCACCATCTTGAAAAAGCGGCAAAATCCTGGCCAAACCACCACGGATACGGGTTAAGACCGGATAGAGTGAGTATGAAGGGGTAAAAAAAGCCACCTCCTCCCCCTCTTCGACAAACGTATCGAGAAGAATACGTAAAAGTTCATCAGAACCATTCCCGGCAATCACCTGATCCGCGCCGCAGCCAACAACAGCTGCCGCAACCCGGCGCAATTCCAGACTTTGGGGATCGGGATAACGCCGCAAAAGTTCAGGAGTTGCCAAAACCCGTGAAAAAGCCTGAGTCACCGCCGGTGACGGAGGAAATGGACTTTCATTAGTATTTAATTTTATTATCTTACTACCCGGTGACGGCTGGCGGCCGGGCACATAGCCCGCCATCTGCCGAATCTCGCACCGGGCATAATCGGCCCCAAGTTTTATTGAACTCATAAAATGCGGGCCGCTTCTTTGGCAAAATAGGTCAAAATCATATCAGCTCCGGCCCGTTTTATCGAAAGCAGAGACTCCAGCATCGCCTTTTCACCATCAATCCATCCCTTTTCCGCCGCCGCCTTGATCATGGCAAACTCGCCGCTGACATTATAGGCGGCTAAAGGATGATCAAATTCCTCTCTCAATGAATGCAGGATATCTAAGTAGGGAAGCGCCGGTTTAACCATAATGATATCGGCCCCCTCTTCAATATCGAGAGCCGCTTCACGTAAAGCTTCACGCGCGTTAGCCGGATCCATCTGATAACTTTTCCGGTCCCCGAATTGAGGTGGAGATTGGGCTGCATCTCGAAAAGGACCATAAAAGGCCGACTCATATTTAACCGCATACGACATCAGAGTTATCTGATCCAAACCGGCCTCATCCAAAGCTTGACGAATAAAACCGACGCGACCATCCATCATATCTGAAGGGGCCACCATATCAGCTCCGGCCCGAGCATGAGAGATCGCCTCTTTGGCCAGCAACTCCAAGGTTTGATCATTGTCAATCCGGCCATTTTCAACAACCCCGCAGTGCCCGTGCGAGGTGTACTCACAGAGACAAACATCGGTAATCACGAGAAGGTCACTGACTTCGGCCTTTAGCGCCCTGACCGCCTGCTGGATGATCCCTTGATCATCATAGGCACCGGTACCCAACTCATCCTTACTCTCGGGAATGCCGAAAAGAATAACCGCAGGAATACCCAAGCTTTTCAATGCAGCGGCTTCTAAAACCAATTCATCAATGGAAAGTTGATAATTACCCGGCATTGAGCTGATTTCTTTGCGTACCCCGCTTCCGGGACAGACAAAAAGAGGGGCAATAAAATCATTGACCGAGAGCGAGGTTTCACGAACCATGCGCCGAATATTAGCATCAGCCCGCAAACGCCGGGGCCGGTAGACCGGGAAATACATAATTAGACCTTATAGTTTGCAAATTACAAATTTAAAAGGATTGTCTCATAGCATTTCACCTGCTAAAAGTACAATCTTTTTCTCTTGAACAGACCGATATTCTCTGATTGCAGTTGACACTTTTGAGTGAGACCGTTATAAACGGCCTGCACCAATAAAAACCTGATAACCACCGAGAAACAATGGATATTATTTATAC
>JAYEMC010000350.1:0-2150 GCA_034717935.1 Pseudomonadota bacterium
AGCAGGCGATCAGCCGGCACCCCGGGCGGCAGATCATGAAAACGCTCAGCCTGAGTCCCATAGATCGATTGAAAGAGCCTCTTTTGCACCTCCGATATCGAAAGAATGGTGGTTTTTGCCGCAGGTTCAAAAACGGCTCGTTCAAATGCGGCCAGAGTACGATAACGTGAAGTCAGACGGTAAACCCGCCCTTTCTGCTCAACCGTGGCGGCATAACAGGGGTCGGCGGCAAAATAGAGATCAAGACCGGGCATTTTATTAAAACCAACTATCGCCCGATAACCATGGCTCAGAGCCTGAATACGCTTGGCAAAAGAGATATATTGACGATGATGGCTGAAACCCTGGCCCGGTAAGTGCGTAAAATTTATGCCGACCGGAGCTTCACCCTGAAGACGGGCGGCATAGATATCGACTTCAGCTCCCGCCTGACGACACAGATCAGCAATCCGCAGACAATCACGCTGCAGACCTCCGTAAGGGAAATATTTGAACATGGTAAAAGCGAGTTTCACTAAACGATCGCATCCCAAAAAATAAAAAATTAAACTTTACTTCAGCAAGCCAGACAATGCGAATATTGCCCACAAATAAGAATTATGCGGTGGAATATATCAGAGAAATCTGACCGCCTCAAAACGGTGGTTTTAACCTTGATTAGAGACCAATAAAATAGTCCCCAAAAGATCTAAATTTATGATCAAGACGCTCAATTACTTCCGCTATCACTTCCGGAGGCTTATGTGCGTATTTAACCAATTGTGACAAACTTTCTCCACCATCCAGATATAGAGGATCGCAGTTCATGCCAATGCCGGAATAATAATCATGAAATTTAAAACCTTTCCCCCTCACCTTATCCGACAGGTAAATCCAGGCATTCGGAATATTGAGAGAATCAGCCACAATTACTCCATGTAGAGAGGAGGAAAGAATACAATCACATCTGTCTATATCTGCAAAAACAAGCATCGGATCACGCTTGACATCTATGACTAATAGATCCGTTCCATACCTCTTTTTAAGCATGGCAATCCGAGGATCTTCTTGGTCAACATAATGCGGAACAATGCCCAAAACATAACTTCTCTTCTGCCTTTGTTGAAGTAAATTTAAAGCTAGCAATCCCGGATCACCTAGAACCGTATCACGGGGTGCATAAATCCTCTCTTGGGTGAGTTTGCCTCTAAGCGCCCAAATTTTAGCTGTTTTTAACTGAAGTGAAGTATTCTTAATCAAGCCCGAGCCGATAATATTCCCTGAATAGCTTTCCGGAACACTTTGTAAAATGCTTCCTGTCGATAAAACTTGAGCCTTTCTAAGGGGATAACAGACAGGAGTAAAACCATAGTGTTTCAGTATAATCGGAGTTAATAGATCACCAAAATTAACTGTTCCCGTATACCAATAGGCTGTTATCTTATTGCCTTTCAGTGTTCCCTCTATTGAAGGAACAACTCTATTCACAATTTTGAGAATTTTTCTTCTTTTTTTCTGAAAAGTTTTAAGAATTGAACTCATTGTCCAACTTCTTTCATAAAAATATTTTTTAGCTGCATTCTAAAATATTTTGAGAAACACGACCATTTGAAAATTGCAAAAAATGATTCCCGAATTGCGAGGTGATAAAATCGTTCAGCCGATTTATAATCACCAACGCGATAAAGACTCCTAAAAACCGACAAACATCGCCTAACTCTAAAGGCGGAGCGAAATTCAAAAAAATCTGCAGGCAACAAGCGTTCGTCAAAAACCGCATCGACCACCCTCAAACCAACCTCAAGAATATAGCCATGATTGTTCCGCAAACTGTCTCGATGATGAAAAATCACTGCTACCGGACAATCCACGGCCAAAGCTTTACACCTCGCAAACAAACTAGCAAAAACACTGATATCTTCACTACAGCGAAAATCGGCTGGGTAGTGAACCTGATCAAAAAACTCTCTTTTGACTATAAAACGGCCATGTGAAATAGATATTTTACTTTCCAGATAAGCCTGAAAATTTTCTCGCTTTCCAGGTTTCAAAGCCGGCATAGATCGATACCGCTTTTCCCCCGAAGCATCAACCGCAAAGCACCCACCAACTACCAACTCTATAGAAAAATCATCTACTACAGGCTTAAGTAGAATTTCAAGAGCATCCGG